>JBBSJJ010000017.1:0-45301 GCA_038257335.1 Chitinophagales bacterium
ACCGGTAGGTGCCACCGCCCTGGACTTTGCGTTTGGCGTACACACAGCCGTAGGAAGCAAATGTATTGGCGCCAAAGTAAACCACAAACTGGTACCCATCAGTTATAAACTACGCAGTGGCGACCAGATAGAAATTATTACAAGTGCCAAACAAAAACCGAACAGTGAGTGGTTGAAGTTTGTGGTAACCAGCAAAGCAAAAACTAAAATAAAAGATACCCTTAAAGAAGAAAAAAGAACCATTGCAGAAGAAGGCAAATACATACTGCAACGTAAGTTAGATGGCATTAATGCGGTGATGAACCAGGCCAACCTGGAAGAACTGGCTTCTTTTTATAAACTGCACAGTTCACTGGATCTTTTGTATGAAATAGCTATTAAAAAGATAGACCTTAAAGAACTAAAAGAGTTTACGGTGCATGGCGATAAGCTGATTGCTCCCAAGCCACTCAAAATTGTTGAAGAAAAAACGCAGCATACTGAAATTCCACATCGTCAGCCCGGCAAAAAAGAAGCAGAGCTCATTATTTTTGGCGAAAGCAGCGATAAGATTATGTACACGCTGGCCAACTGCTGCAAGCCTATACCTGGAGATGACGTATTTGGATTTGTAACCACCGGCGAAGGCCTGAAAATACACCGCACCACTTGCCCCAACGCCACCCGCCTCATGGCCAACTACGGTCACCGTGTGGTAAAAACCAAGTGGGCCAAAAACAAAGAAATTTCTTTCCTTACCGGCCTCAAGATTATCGGACTCGATGACGTAGGTGTGATTCATAAAATAACCAATCTCATCAGTGGTGAGTTGAAAGTGAACATCTCGGCCATGACCATAGAAGCGAAGGATGGCATTTTTGAAGGCAACGTAAAAGTATTTGTTCACGACAAAGAAGAACTAGACGATCTTGTTGACGAGTTGCTAAAACTATCAGGCATTGAGAGAGTGGATAGGTATGATACGGAGTGATTTATAATTATGAGTGATGAATGATAAATTATGAATTACGAGTAACGAATGACGAATGATGAAGAATTATCAATTACGAGTGATGAATGACGAATGTTGATAAATTACGAATGACGAATGATGAAGAATTATCAATTATGAGTGATGAATGATAAATTATGAATTACGAGTAACGAATGACGAATGGCGCCTGTTATTAAAAATTGTCCTTCCAATTGCCCATTGCCTATCGCCCATTGCCCATTGCTTATTGCTTATTGCTTATTGCCCATTGCCTATTGCCATTGCCTATTGCCATTGCCTATTGCCTATTGCCCATTGCCCATTGCTTATTGCTTATTGCCTATTGCCCATTGCTTATTGCCCATTGACCATTGCCCATTGCCTATTGCCAATTGCCAATTGCCCATTGCCCATTGCCTATTGCTCATTGCCCATTGCTCATTGAACATACCTTTCATTTTTAAAAAATAAACAGCATGCACGAACTAATCACCCGCCTCACCAACAAAGCAGGCATCAGCACCGAACAGGCAGCCAAAGTAATTGAAACCATCAAAGAATTTACGAAAGAGAAATCCCCTATGATGAGTGGCACATTGGACAGTCTTTTATCGGATAGCCCCGCAACAAATTTTCCGGAAGCACCTATTGACCCAACAGTACCGGCAGCAGGTGCAAGTGGTGTATTGGATAAAATTAGTGACTACATCCCCGGCGAGACCGGCCAAAAAGTAGAAGACTTTGCAAAACAAGCTGCAGATAAAGCAGAAGATTTCTACGATGCTGCAAAAGATAAACTCGGCGGCATGTTTGGCGGAGACAAAAAATAATGTATAAAAAAGCCACCTACTCCGGTGGCTTTTTTAATTTGTTTATGCTGAGGCTATTTAGCTTCGCCTGTATTAAACTATTTTAAAACCTCCCGGCTAATTACCAGTTTCTGTATTTCACTGGTACCCTCCCCAATCGTACACAGCTTGCTATCCCTGTAAAATTTTTCTACCGGAAAATCTTTGGTGTAGCCATAGCCACCAAAAACCTGCACGGCGTCGGTACTGATCTCTACCGCAATTTCGCTGGCATAATATTTTGCCATGGCCGCTTCTTTTGTCATGGGAAGACCCTCAGTTTTCAAATAGCAGGCCTGGTTGATGAGCAATTCTGCAGCTTCTATTTTAGTGGCCATATCTGCCAGCTTAAAAGATATTCCCTGGAAGTTGGCAATGGGTTGATCAAACTGGTGGCGCTCTTTGGCGTACAAAACGGATGCTTCATAAGCTCCTCTTGCAATACCCAGGCTAAGAGCCGCTATAGAAATTCGTCCGCCATCCAGCACCTTCATGGCTTGCTTAAAACCTGCCCCTACTTCGCCAAGGCGATTGGCATCGGGAATAATGCAATTGTCAAACACCATTTCTGCCGTTTCACTCGCCCGCATGCCGAGCTTGTTTTCTTTTTTGCCGGCACTAAAACCTGCTGTGCCTCTTTCTACAACAAACGTGGTGCTGTTGTCCCTCGTTCTTGGCTCGCCCGTGCGGCAAACCACCACTGCTACATCTCCACTCTTACCGTGGGTAATCCAGTTTTTGGTTCCATTAATCACCCAGTTATCTCCCTGCTTCACAGCCGTTGTTTTCATATTGCCGGCATCGCTGCCTGTGTTGGCTTCCGTTAAACCCCAGGCACCAAGGTGCTCGGCGGTAGCCAGTTTGGGGAGGTAGCGCATTTTTTGTTCCTCGCTACCAAAAGCCAATATATGACCCGTGCACAAAGAGTTATGAGCTGCCAAAGAAAGGCCGATAGAACCACACACTTTTGATATCTCCTGGATGATGACGTTGTATTCAAAATAACCCAGGCCCGTGCCGCCATATTTCTCAGGCACTAATACACCCATGAGGCCTAGTTTACCTAATTCTTTAAAAATATGAAGGGGAAATTCCTGGCTTTCATCCCAGTCCATTAAATAGGGGCGGATATTCTGTATTGCAAAATCCTTTGCAGATTGAGCTACCTGTTGGGTAATCTCGGATTGACTAAAATTCATAAGTTAAGCGATCGATGAGCGGCAAAATTAACCGTTTTAGGCGAGCAGACAAGCGACATTTGAATGGTCAATTGTCAAAAGTCAATTTTGACCATTCCAGCACTAATTATTGCCCATTGCCCATTAGCATTTGGCCTCTGGCCATTACCCACTGCCTATTGCGAACGCCCATTGACCATTGCCCATTGACCATTCCCTATTGCTCATTGCCTATTGCTCATTGCCCATTGCCCATTCAATGTCGTTTACTTAAGGTATTTGCTCCGTAGGAGCACCCTGTTTATAGAAACATCGAAATGAATAATTTTCCCAGACTCCGTAGGAGTCTCCTAAGCACAGGAAGCGCCTACGGAGCTTTTAATACAATTAGCCAGACCATTCTATAAACAGGAAACTCTATTGGAGCCTAAGTCAACGACATTGATTGACTATTGCCCAATTGCTTATTGCCTATTGCTCATTGCCCATTGCCCATTGCATATTGCCCATTGCCCATTACCCATCATTCAACAGCCAAATAAGGCTTCAGCTTCTGATAATTTTCTTCCGTAAGAATCATGATTTTGCGAATGTCTTCTACAGATTTGTAGTCGCCATGTTGCACCCGGTATTGTACCAGCGCATTGGCCAAATGGTACTTGATGTAGGGATGCAATTTTAGTTCCTCGAGGGTGGTCGTGTTTAGGTTGATTTTTTTTACCTCGCCTCCAACCTGCAGTAGGGGCTTTATTTTTTGAAAAACAGAATCGGGCAAACCGAAGGTTTCCTTCACCTGCTCCACATCATAAAAGCCGCCCAACTTGTTTCTGAAGTTGATGATGCGATTAGACAGTTTGCTGCCTATACCTGGCAGGGCAATAAAATTAGTGCTATCGGCTCCGTTTATTTCTACAGTCATGGGCGTGGCTGCGTACTTGGGAATATTGTAATTGGCCTGACTGTTTTGATAGACCGGAGCCGCTGTAGCAGCAATTTGCACATACGGCATCAAGCGCTCGGCTTCGTCCGGGAAAAGACCCCATATTTTTTTAATATCTGCAGCTTCCCTAAACTTTCCGCCTTTGTTCCTGAAATTTAAAATAGTGGCGATGGTTTTATCCCGGAGTCCGAGTTTTTTCCAGCCATCTTCAGAAAGGGTGTTGGGATCAAAATTAAACAGGGTGCCTTTGGGCGGGCGTTTATAAGAGCTATACCCTGCAGACGATGGATTGTTGTAAGGCTGGTAATCATCTTGCCGATCAACGTTATATTTTTGCTGGCGGCTAAGGGCCGGGCGGGTGTTTAAAATAGCCAGGGAAGAGTCGAGAGAATTGGTTTGGGTAATTTCTTTTTTTGAAAACATGGGATATAGAAAAGGCAGCAGGCAAATGAGCAGTACCATTGAGAGCAGGAACAAAGATCCCCTTCTGTCTTTGCGGGTAAAATAAAAAATAGAGGAGGATGTTTTAGACGGCATACTTAAAATTACCTGTCCTGTGCAGCAGGTACAATACCCGAAACCGGTAGGTTTTAGGGCAACTGCAATTGCTTCATATCATATGCCAGGCGTCGGTTTACAGGAAGTTGTTGGTTAACGGCTTCATGCAGACCCAGTTGGTGGCTGATATGGGTAAAATACGCACCTGGTATTTTTAATTCATCTGCCAGTTCAATGGCTTCCTGCAGGTTAAAATGTGAGATGTGTTTTTTCATTCTCAAAGCATTTAGCACTATTATTTCCGAACCCAGGACCTTTTTCTTTTCTTCCTCTTCTATCCTGTTAGCATCGGTGATGTAAGTAAAATTACCAAACCTAAAACCGAGCACAGGCATGTGCAGGTGCCAAACCTTGATGGGCTGCACTGGAATATCGCCCACCATAAAAGTTTCTGTGTCAATATCATTCAAGATTATATCTGGTATGCCGGGATATTTATGTTCTGCAAAAACGTAATGAAATTCGTTTTTCAAGGCCTTTTGCGTAAGGGCATTGGCGTAAACATTTACAGCAGTGTCATTAAAAAAATTGAAAGCACGCACATCGTCCATACCTGCAATATGATCTTTGTGAGGATGCGTGTACAGTATGCCATCCATTTTTTTTACCCCAGCCCGCAACATCTGGAACCTAAAATCGGGGGTGGTATCTACTACCAGGGTAGTAAGGGCGCTTTGCACCAAAATACTGCTGCGCAGGCGCTTGTCTTTTTTGTTGATAGAACTGCACACATCACAATCGCAGGCTATCATGGGCACACCGCTGCTGGTGCCTGTGCCTAAAAAAGTTATGGTTAAGGGGGGACAAATCACTTTTCAAAAATACGGAATCTGTAAGGAGTTATAATTAATTGCAATAAAGCGCCGCAGGGTTTGATTGCATTATAAGGTTGTATATTTATTTTTTTAAGAGAAAATAATATTTGCTTTATGATGATGGCTTACCGTGTATTAACCGTTTTTTCTGTTGTTGCCCTTTTGTATGCTTGCGCAGCAAAGCCCTATGCAGCCAGCAATAAAGCGCATAAAAAACAAGTAAACGAGCTCTCTAAGATGCTAAAGAAAATGCCGGGCGACAGTATCCTCGCAGATTCTATGAAGCTGCCGCAGCACTGGGTGGGCACTACCAACTTTGGGCTGAGAAAACCAAACGCCGTCATCATCCATCACACCGCACAAAAAAGCTGTGAGCAAACGCTGAAAACTTTTACGACCACCAAAAGCCAGGTGAGTTCCCATTACGTTATTTGCGAAGATGGTACGCTGCATCAAATGCTGAACGATTACCTGCGGGCATGGCATGCAGGCGCCGGCAAATGGAGTGGCCAGGCAGACATTAACTCCTCCTCTATTGGTATAGAAATAGACAATGATGGCACGGAGCCTTTTACTGAGGCACAAATTAATTGCCTGCTCGGCTTATTGAATAAATTGAAAAAAACATATGGCATTGCTACAGCTAATTTTATTGGGCATGCAGAAATAGCACCCACGAGAAAAGTAGACCCATCTGTAAATTTTCCCTGGCAACGGCTGGCAGAAAATGGATTTGGTTATTGGTACGACGATACTACCGGCCTTGAGTTACCGGCAGATTTCAACAGCACTTATGCACTTCGTATTATTGGTTACGACATCAGTAACCTGGCTGCAGCTACCACAGCTTTTCGCAGGCATTTTTTAACCATCAATAAAGCGGGCGAATTTACAGAACCGGAGAAAAAAGTATTGTTTGCCATAATGAAAAAATATTTATAGGCTCAGCGAAGGTCTTCAATGAGGTCTTTAAAACTTATTTCTTCCAGCACCGTTTTCTTCGCCACATTTTCTTCGTCATACCATTTCACGAGGCGTATGTTGCCACCGGCTATTTCAATACCAGTCACATCGCCATCATCAAAACAACAACAACCGCTGTTGAAATAAACCGGGAGCAGTTCATAATGTTCCATGGGGGTTTCTATATTGGAAGAAGGATGATTGTAATACCGCCCGGAAGCAAAAACAGGCTGGTGAGTATGGCCGGTAATGAGTAAAAGATTTTTCCTTTTACTGCTCCATTCATACATCATCTTGTTGTGCAGGTTTCGCAAAGAAAAATCTTTGCTGGCACTGTTGATGTTGATGCGGAGGAATCTTTGCACCGGCATCCACACATGAGCCACCAGCCATGTACTCACGGCATTGTTGTCGCTCATCAGGTCTCCCTGGTGCCCATGGGTTAGTAAAATATTAAGAGGAATAGGAAGGCCGAGTATTTTTAAAATGACCCCCTCGTACACTATTGGTACCGGATCAAAATATTTTTTTAAATAGAAAGCAACTGCAAACTTATCCTTCCAAATGATGTCGTGGTTGCCAAATGTCTTAGTGTATCTGTCGGGGTGAAAGGCCGCTTCCTGCAGCAATGTTTTTTCGTTGGCAAGTAAAATTTCCGGCACTTTAAATTTCCACAGCTCCTCGCTATCGCCCAGGTTAATGAAATGAAAATCGTTGGCATGATAATGCTTCAAAGCCTGCAGGTAATTGCTTTCGCTCATGTTAAAATCATCAGCCCAGCTTTTATTGCCCTTGTGCTGGTCGCTGAAAATAATAAACTGGTCTTTTTCAAGATCTATCTCTATTGTTTTAACAGCATTTGTTTTGTCTTCCAGTCCTTGCTGGTACAACTCAGTAAGAGATGCAAAAACAGTTTCTCTTTTGGGCGAGGCTGCAAGCTTGTTACCCATCCAGGTGAGAGGTTGCTTCAAAAAAGATTGTAATAGTTTGCGCATACCCGTTCCTGTTAATTTGTTTTAGCAACAAAATAGCGCCCAATCACCGGGAACTTTGCAAGTTCGGTAGCTTCTACCCTGCTTACAAACCAGCTAAAGCATATAAACAGCAAACCACCCGTGACCAAAGAAAACCATAAGGCCGGGCTTACCCAGGTTATTAGAGCCATGTGCAGAAGGTAAATGAGCACACAGAATACAATGTAGGAAATAAGTTTTTTAACAGCATAGGGCACAGGGTAATATTTTTGCCCCAGCATATAACTGCAGATCATCATAAAAAGGTAGCAGCTAAAAGTGGCGAGGGCTGCGCCGGTGTAATGCAAGATGGGAATAAGTACAATGTTGAGCACAACGGTTATAACAGCACCGGCAATGGTGATCATAGCACCATATTTATTTTTGTCAGTCAATTTATACCAAACGCTCAGGTTATAATAAATGCCTAAAAAGATATTACCAAGCGCCAGCAACGGCACTACTTCTAAACCCTGCGCCCAGGCGGGGTTGGTGAAGTTTGTAAAAATCCATTTAAAAATATCAAGGAACAGCGCTATGAAAAGGAACATGAAGCAACAAGCAATCACAAAAAACTTCATTACCCTCGCATAGGTGCGTTGGGCATTTTCGTTTTTGCTTTGGTTGAAAAAAAATGGTTCGGCAGCCATTCTAAAAGCCTGTATCATGATGGTAACGAGCAAGGCTATGCGAAAAATATTGGCGAATATCCCCAGCTCATGATCTGCCTGCTCTTGCGGCAGGTCTACCACGTGGCGATAAATGAGTCGGCTCAGCACATCGTTGACCATGCCGCCGAGGCCAACAATAATGAGCGGCATGCTATACTGCATCACTTCTTTCCACAACTTAGTATCTATTGAAAATTTGACCTGCCTTATTTCTTTGCTAAGCAATAGCAGCGTAAACAAACTACCGCATAGGTTTCCCATGAGATAATAACCCAGCCCTACCTTTTCATTGTAAAAAAGACTGAGTAAACTGTCTGGATTTTTTTGAACGATACCCGGAGCCAGGCCCATGAAAAATATGACTACCGAGAGATTGATCACAATGCCAGCAATACGTGCAGCAGCATATCGTTTGGGCCTGTTCTCCTGCCGCAGTCGGGCAAATGGCAAGGTGTTTAAATTATCTACGGCAATGATGGCAATCATCCAAAGCAGGTATTCCGGGTGATTGGTAAGATCTGCGGCTACAGCAATGCTGTCTTTAAATAGCAATAAAAGGCAACTGAATAAAATGGTGCTGGCAAAAAGAGAAATAGAGAGGGTGCTGTACAACTTTGTTTTGTCATGCGTTTGTGAAAAACGAAAGTAGGCGGTTTCCATACCGTAAGAAAAAAGCACATTTAAAAAAGGAATCAGCGTATATACCTGCACAAGGTCTGCTGTTTTAGAAGGCATTGCAATAAAAAAAGGCAAAGCCATGTTCATCAAATAACCCAGGAACCTACTAGTGATGGTGGGAATGCCGTACCACAATGTTTGTCCTGCCAATTTCTTTATACTACTCAACGGGTCGTTTATTTTTTTCCAAATTTAGTAGAATTAAGGGCGGCGCTCTGCATTAATGTTTGAAATAAACGGGGCCATCGGGATCAAACCTTTTACTCTTTGTAAAGCTGGTATCAGTAAGCGTATATAAAAAATATACCAATTCGTTTTTTTGCAGCTTGGTGAGTAGTATTGGTTTTTGCAGCAGGCTGTCCATACCCGCATACGGAGTTTGTGTTTTAGCAATGTAATGATCTATTACTTGCGGCACCGAAAAAATGCGACCATCATGCATGTAGGGATAGGTCAATTGGAGATTCCGTAAGCTGGGTACTTTAAATTTTAGAGAGTCGCTGGCAAGGCCTGTTATTTGTTGCCTGCCTGCATCTTTAAACCGGTTGAGGGCAATACCATTGTTGCGAAAACTATTGTCGGTAAACAGCGGTTCTTTATGGCAGCCCGAACAGTTGACCTTGAAATGCCGGTAACCGTTTTGCTCAAAATTGCTAAAAGTATCCTGGCCATTCATCACCCGGTCGTATTTACTGTTGGCACTTACAAGGCTGCCCGTAAACTGGGCAAAGGCCCGCAACATGCGCTGGCTGCTAATGCTTGCGTCGCCAAAAGCTGCTTTGAACATGCGCTTGTAGGCGGTGTCAGATTTTAGAATAATAATTACAGAGTCCAATGACTGTCCCATTTCGTTGTGGGCGGTGAGTGGACCAAGGGGTTGCACTTCCAGGTGGTTGACGCCTCCATCCCAATGAAAAGCATTCATCCAGGCAAGGTTCATAAGGGCGGGTGCGTTGCGGGTGGTAAAACTATTGCCCACGCCGTGACTCAGGTCATGATCGAAAGTAGCGAAGGCTCCAAACGGCTGATGGCAACTGGCACAACTCACTTCCCGGTCTTTGCTGAGGCGGCTGTCGTAAAATAATTTCTTGCCCAATTGAAAGCCTTGTTCTGTCATTTTGTTTTTTGCAAAATAATCCCGCTCCGGTTTCGGCCAGCCATTGGGGATGAGCAACTGGAGGTAGGTAGGATTGTATGTGCCATAGCCGTCATCCTTTGCAGCGCCAATGATAAAAAGGCAGCAGGCAGTAAACAAAAACAACGATATGATTACTTTAAATTTCAAACCAAAAAAAGAGACAGCGTCCCCTGCTATTTTTATATTGATAAAATATTTTATTCAACGACTCTAACCGAAAACATCCCCGCAAAATTTTCAGCCGATTTTATTGCCAGTGGTCCTGGTGCCATGATCAGCGCATTGCTGGCAATGGTCAAGTCATTTTTCCCTTTCCAGTATTTGTCAAGGTCCAGGGTTACTTCAATCACCGGCCCGGAATGCTCCTTTATCAGCAAAGGTTTTTCCAGGTGTATGGCGACCCTTGCCGAGGCTTTGTGTGCGCCGAGATAACCACCAACATGATGTTCTATGCGTTGCAGATCTGCCGTGGAAGCAGCAGAGTAACCTTCCATTTTAAAAAACACATAGCCGGAGTTCCAACTCCAGAACATACCGTTCAGCGGATCTAAAGCGCCATCTTGCGCACCACTGCAATTATAAATACTATCTACGCCCAGCGTAAATGCAAGGCTATCATAAATGCCCGCTTTCAATTTTAGTTCAATGCTGTCTTCCTGTGCAGCATTTATTAAATAAACAGAGGGTGCTGCCTGCGCCGGTTGCTTGCCCAGCAAGCCTAGGTTGCTGATGTAATACTTTAACCGGGTGAGCTGGTAGGCCTCACCAAAAGCATTTTGGTAAGCACTGTCCTGCAACACTATTGGTTTACCATTGGCGGTGTGCACAAATTTTACCAGCACTTGCAATTGGTTGCTTTGCGCTTGTGCCGCCAACTGAAAAAAGCAAGCCAGTGACATAAAAGCAGCCGATCTTATCAAAGCAAGTTTATTCATGAGAACCCGGCTTTTGCCTGTTTTGTTTGATGAAGGAAGCCTTTTTTTTGGTTTCAAGTCTTTTTAATTTGCTTCCGAGGCTTGGCCTGGTGGGCCGGCGTTTCTTGGGCACGATCAGGGCTTTTGCAATAAGGTCATTCATCTTTCGTTGCACAATTTCCTTGTTGGCCAGTTGCGACCTCTCTTCCTGGCTTTTTACCAGGAGCTTGCCATCAGCGTTTATTCTGTTAGCAAGCTGAATCAGCAGGCGTGCTTTTTCCTCGTCCGAAAAAAGTTGAGAACTTTCCACATCCCAATAGCCCTCTACCATGGTTTCTACCTTGTTCACGTTTTGGCCGCCCTTGCCACCGCTTCGAGCTGTTTTGTATTTTATTTCGTACTTAATGTCGGACATCGTTTCAAAAATACCATTAAAAGAAGCCAATTTGCAGGGAATGAATCTTTTAATAAGGTTAATATTTCGGTAAGAACGAAAAAATACACATTTTTGCATGAATCAACTCAACAGGTTTTGAAACGTATCTACCACTCTTTAGCGGAAAAAAAACAGCAGGGAAAGAAGTCATTTGCCGTGCTTATTGATCCCGATAAGGTGAACGACGCCAATATGGAGCATCTTATTGAGTTGGCTACCAGTTCCCGGGTCGACTACTTCCTGGTAGGCGGAAGCCTGGTAATTTCTAATTATTTAGACGAATGCGTGCAGTTAATCAAACAACGCTGTTCTATCCCCGTTATTTTATTTCCGGGCAGTCCCAGCCAGTTGAGCAGGCATGCAGACGCCTTGTTATACCTGTCGCTCATTAGCGGTCGCAACCCTGAGTTGCTCATAGGGCAACATGTGGTGAGCGCCCCCGTGGTACGCAAAAGTGGCCTGGAGATTATGCCCACGGGTTACATGGTTATTGATGGTGGCGCCCCCACCACGGTCTCCTACATCAGCAATGCTGCACCTTTACCAAGCGATAAAAATGAAATAGCCATGTGCACCGCTATGGCCGGCGAAATGCTGGGCATGAAACTTATTTATATGGATGCTGGCAGTGGCGCCCGCAGAGCCATCTCCGAAAATATGATTGAGAAAGTGGCAGGCTGCATTGAAGTACCCCTCATAGTAGGTGGTGGCATTACAACTCCTGAAAAAGCGTACCTGAACTGCAAGGCTGGTGCCGATGTAATTGTTGTGGGCAATGCAATTGAAAAGGATCCTTCGCTCATTAAAGAAATGGCTGCTGCTGTGCACAGCGTGCCGGTGGTTGTTTAAAAGACCTTCTAAAATATAAAAAGACCAGGCCTAAAACCTGGTCTTTTCTATATAATGATACCAATACACAAGTACTAGCGGTTCAACTTCTCCACCCTGGCGGGCGTTTCCTTCCCACTCACAATTCCTTTACTGCTGATGGCAATGGCTTTTATTACTTCAGTCATATTGGCCATATCCAATGTTTCAATTTCATCATCTGCTGTGTGGTAGAATTTTTCGGTATCCATTTTACTGGTGCTGATGGTGTGTGCCGGCACGCCCAACGCTGCCAGCGTGGCATTGTCCGAGCGATAAAAAAGATTTTGTTTTGGATAAGGATCAGGTTCAAATCTAAATGGGCTTCCTGCAAGATTGCCCTGCAATATTTTTCCGAAATCAGATTTTTCATAACCGGTGATGTAGGCACTGTTCTTTCCCCACTGGCTTTCGGTACCAATCATTTCTATATTAAACATGGCCATTGTTTTATCAGCATCAATTTGTTTAGAAAAATATTGCGAACCAAAGCCACCGATCTCTTCTGCTGTAAATGCAACGAAAACTAAGGTGCGCTCATTGTTTTTTTCTTTGACAAAATAATTAGCCAGCATCATTACCGCAGTTGTTCCTGCAGCATCGTCATTGGCGCCATTGTAAATAGAATCTCCCTCTGCAGTTGGTTTACCAATACCAATATGGTCGTAGTGTCCGGAAAAAACAACCAGTTCATCTTTCTTTGACTTGCCCGGCAATATGCCGATTACATTGGCCAAAGAAGAAGAAGAAATTTCGTGAACAATATCAAAATTATAAGTGGCGGCCTCTCTATCTGTTAACACAAAAACGACCGGAGCCTTATCCCCAAAACTATCTCTCTTAAAACGCTTTAGCCTGCTGAAGTTTTTGGCCTGCCCACTATTAACTAATACCAACGTCTTCTCATTGCTATTGATAATCTTATTGGCTTCCATCAGCAGGTTGGCACTGCTGTCTATCACTACTTTTTTAAACCCGCTTTTATCATTTAGTTGTAAACTGGCTTCGGTAGTAAGCGCAATGATATCACTGGCTTGTAAGGTTTCACCATTGATAGTTCCTGCTGCAGAAATAAATTTCGCCTTCACCATTTTAAATTCCTGGCGGTAAGTCTTTAAACCGGCAAAGTAACCCAGGCCTGCTTTTTTAAATTCGGCTGCAATAAAGTCTGCGGCTTTATCAATCTCCGGACTAAAGGTTTTACGGCCTTTCATTTCGTCTGAAGAAAGCATTCTTTCTATTCTTTCTACTTCCGCTACATTGATGACCTTATCCAGGTTTTGGGCAGTAGCAGCAAGGCCGGCAATTAGTAAGGACGCAGTGACAAGAATTTTATTGATCATATTAATGGAAATTATTTGCGATGATATTAAGTGAAGGTTTGTTTATGGGCAAAAAGCCCGAAAATATTCAAAGTGCTGATCCCGGCATCTAAGCGTGGCAATAAGTTTTAAACTTTTTAAACCTTTGGAACTTCTTGAACCCTTACAAGCTCATCATCTCTTTAAACTTAACCGCCTGTCTCCTGCTCACTTCAATTTTTTCACCAGCTTTTAAGTCCAGCAGTAAGCCTCCATTAAAATAAGGTTCTACTTTTTCTATCAGTCGCATGTTCACTATATGCTTACGGTTTGCCCTGAAAAATATCCTTTCATCCAGTTTGTCTTCAAGGGCGTTCAGCGATTTTAATATCAAAGGTTTGTTGGGGCCAAAATACACTTTGGCATAATTGCCTACGCTTTCAAACAAGCGTACTTCGCTCAGTTTTACAAACCAGCATCTCTCCCCATCTTTCACAAATACCTGGTCGTTTTCGCTGAGCATACCCCGGCTAATGCCGGCCATAGCTGCTGCCAATTCCTTTTCTTCTGCCTGCTGCAGTTTATGCAGTGCATCTGCCAGCCTTTTAGGTTCCACAGGCTTCATCAGGTAATCCAGGGCATTTACTTCAAATGCTTTGAGCGCAAACTCATCGTAAGCCGTTGTAAAAATCACATGCGGCGCACGCTCCAGTTCGAGCAACATATCAAAACCTGTTTTGCCGGGCATCTGGATGTCTAAAAAAATAAGGTCGGGGGATAGACTTTCAATTTTTTCGATTCCTTCTGCGGCATTGGCTGCTTCTCCAATGACTTCTATTTCAGGGAAGTCGGATAACAATTTTTTCAATTCGTTTCTTGCGAGCCTTTCGTCGTCAATAATAATTGCTTTGTGCATTTGTAAGAAAAATTTTGTGTGGTATAAAGTTATAAAATGGATGCCAACGGCATAATTATTTTCGATTCTACCTTACCGCCTTCTACATCCCTAATTTGAAAATGTGCTTTGCCCTGGTACAAAAGGTTCAGGCGGTCCTGCGTACTTTTTATACCGAAGCCGTCATTTGCCAGTCCTCTATAACCGTTAAGGGACCCGGAATTTAAGACGATTAATTCATAGTGATCATCTCTAAAATCAGATACTATTTTAACGATGCCGCCGTCAATCTGCTTGCTGATACCGTGTTTGATGGCATTCTCCACCAGGGTTTGCAACATCATGGGAGGTATGGGTTGGTTCAGGGTATCTTCATCTATATCCATTTCTATTTGCAGCCTTTCTTCAAAACGCATGTGCTCCAGGGCCAGGTAGTCTTTTACAATATCAAGTTCTTGTTTCAGCGGTACCGTTTCCATTTTTTCTGCCTGCATACTGCTGCGCAAAATGTTGCTCAACTCCGTAATGGCTGTTCTCGCACGCTCCGGGTTCTCATCTACAAGCGCACGGATACTATTGAGGGCATTGAAAATAAAATGAGGATTGATATGCGATTTAATTGTTTTTAATTCCAGCGATTTCACCATGGCTTCAAGCCTGAAAGTATCCAACTCCTGCTTGCGGTTGGTTTCTACATAATGATAAATGTAGTAAATCATGTTCCAAACAAGCAACAGCCACATGGCGTTGAAACTACTAAAGAAAAGGCGTTGGAGCTTTGAGTATTTCTGCAATTTATCCGGGTTGTATCCAATAAGATAATCAATAGCCTCTGTGAGGGTTCCAAAAAAAACGGCAAAAATAAACGTGAGCCCTACGAGGTAAAATATTTGCGTCTTGAGCGGTTTCGATAAGACTTTCAAACTATGAATGTTGTGACGCATCACATGCGTAATGAGCACGCCCAACAAGCAGGTGAGAAAAAGGCTAAGGAAAAAATAATTATCAGGCTCACCAAAAGTGGTCACGAAAAATACACTGATTGCAATATTGATTGACCAACCGATGATCTGGCACCACCAGTAACGTGAAATATTCTTGAACATATCAACAAATCTAAGGGGTGTAACTCTAATATGCCAGTATCATTTGTATTAATGGCTAAATCGGGGTGCCAAAAGGCATGAACGGACCTGCCGGGGATAAACACTACACTTACCATAACGCAGGTGACTGTGCCTGCCAGCACATTAAAGATCAATGCCAGGCCGCTGGATACAGGTCTGTGTTGCATAAGAAACAGGATTAATGGCTTAGCTTTACCGCCACAGCTTTAATAAAAAGATACCATGGGAAATCCCAACTTAAATAATGAACCGGGCAGACTAAGTGCAGCCGATAAGGAATTTGAAAACAACATCCGGCCCCGGGAAATTGACGATTTTAACGGGCAGTTGCAAACCATTGAAAACCTTCGAATTTTTATTAAAGCTGCACGGCTCAGGGGCGAGGCGCTGGACCATATTCTTTTTCACGGCCCACCCGGCCTGGGTAAAACAACCTTGAGCCGTATAGTGGCCAACGAACTGGGTGTGAGCATCAAAGAAACCAGTGGCCCTGTGATAGAAAAACCAGGGGATCTTGCCGGACTGCTCACCAACCTGGAAGCAAATGATGTACTTTTTATTGATGAAATTCATCGCCTGAGCAATGTGGTAGAGGAATACCTCTATGCTGCCATGGAAGATTTTCGCTTAGATATAATGATAGACAGTGGACCCAGTGCCCGCAGTGTTCAAATAAATTTAAATCCGTTTACGCTGATAGGGGCCACCACCAGGAGCGGCCTGCTTACGTCACCTTTGCTTTCCCGTTTTGGGATAAAGTCCCGGCTGGAATATTATGATGCAGCCACTCTTAAAAATATACTGGTGCGAAGCGCAAAAATCTTGAACACAAAAATTACCAGCGATGCGGCTGCAGAAATTGCCGGGCGCAGTCGTGGTACACCCCGCATAGCCAACAGCCTGTTGAGACGTGTGAGAGATTTTGCGCAGGTACTGGGCAATGGTGTGATAGACATGAACATTACGGAGCATTCCTTGCGTGCACTTAATGTGGATGCCTATGGCCTGGATGAAATGGACAACCGCATTCTTACTACCATCATAGATAAATTCAAAGGCGGGCCGGTAGGGATTACCACCATTGCTACTGCCGTGGGCGAAGAAACCGGAACTTTGGAAGAAGTGTACGAACCGTTTTTAATTCAGCAGGGTTTTTTGCAACGCACTGCCCGTGGCCGGGAGGTGACAGCATTGGCCTATCAGCATTTAAAAAAAACGATGCCTTCCGGAGGTATGCAGAATAACCTTTTCAAATAATACTTCGATAAAATATGGAAATAACAAAAATAGACTGGCGCCGCGTCGGTTGGGGCTTTTGAATGTAGTCGCACTTGTGCTGGTAATTTTTGTGCTTCACAAGTATCTTAAGAAAAGATCGGTTTCAAAGGAGTAAAATTTTACGTGTTTAAATAGTACTAACAAAGATGGCTTCGAAATATCGAAGCCATCTTTGTATAAAAATTATTAATAAACTTATTCGCTTTCTACCAACCTGAAACCATTACCATGAATGTTTACAATCTCAAGCTTGCTGTCTTCTTTTAAATACTTGCGCAATTTAGCGATGTACACATCCATGCTTCGGCCATTAAAATAGGTATCGCTGCCCCATATTTTTTTAAGCGCTGCTTCCCTTGGCAACAAATCGTTTTTATATTCAGACAACATCTTCAGCAACTCATTTTCCTTGGGAGAAAGTGTTTGCACTTTGCCGTTCACCGTTAACTCCCGAAGGCGTGGATTAAAATGGTAAGAAGCGAGATCAAATTCTGCATTGGCTTCCTCCCTGTGAGATTCTTCGTTGCGTTTTAGAATCGCCTTGATCTTATGCAATAACACTTCGCTGTCAAAAGGTTTGGTGATGTAATCATCAGCACCCAATTTATACCCCTGTATAATATCATCTTTCATGGTTTTTGCACTCAGGAAAAATAAAGGTACATCCGGGTTGATATCCCTGATTTCTTCTGCTACTGTAAAGCCATCCATATTTGGCATCATCACATCCAGCAGGCAGATATCAAATTTTTCCCGCTGAAAAGCTGCCAGGCCAAGCCTACCGTCTCTTTCCAATATCACATCGTAATCGTTCAGTTCCAGGTAATTTTTCAATACCATACCAAGGTTGGTATCATCTTCGCACAATAGAATTTTTGGTTTAGTTGCTTCCATGTTTTATTAGTTTGTTTACAAATAACAATGATCCAATTTTTGTACCGCTAATATAATGCCTAATTTTTTGTTAACCTTAAAAGTGATGGCTGTTTTCGGTTTTAAGATTTTTGATCCAGTCCTTCACTTCAGGTAGGCCTTGTCTGTAAGGGTTTTCAAAAATGCCACCAGATCCTTCTTCTCTCCGCTGCTAAGTTTGAGTGGTCTGAGCAGCAACGAATCTATATTTACAGCATCATCTACAAACATAAATGGAGTGTTGTAATAAGACACTACCTGCTCCAGTGTTTGAAACCTGCCATCATGCATATAGGGCGCTGTTACCCCAACATTGCGAAGCCCGGGTGTTTTAAATTTCCCCTTGTCGCTTTCTTTGCCGGTGATGCCAAAGCGTCCAATGTCTGCTAAATCTTTGCCATTAAAAAGGCCAATATTTTTAAACCCGTCATCCGTAAAGTCTTCCATAGAGTGACAGTCGAAACACTTGGCTTTGCTTCCTATAAAAAGTTCCCTTCCCCGCTCCTCTTCTGCCGAGAGCTTTCCCAGGTTATTGCTCCAGTCGTCAAATTTACTATCCACGGTTTCCAGGGTTTGTTCAAAAGCGGCAATAGCCATCCCAAGGTTTTTTGCATTGGGTGCCTGCCCGAATACTTTTCTAAACAAGTTTTTGTAGAGCGGGGACCTATTTAATCTTTCTACCGCTTCGGTAACGGGCAAGCCCATTTCATTTGGGTTCTCTATGGGCATCAGCGATTGCTCATGCAGCGTTGCTGCCCGGCCATCCCAAAAATAATAGGGACGGTTTTTCATATTTAAAACAGAAGGTGTATTCCTGCTGGTTAGCTTACCATTAATACCGATGCTAAAAGCAACCGTGTCTGCAAAGGCGAAGTCTGGCTTGTGGCAACTTATGCAACTCACGGTACTGTCCTTTGACAATAATTTTTCACTGAATAATTTTTTGCCCAGGGCTGCCATTTTCTTAGTTCTTGAGTTGGACTCCTCCAAAGAAAAACTGAGCAATAGCACTGCACTCAACAATAAAAGAGAAATAAGGGCTGCTTTCATTTACTTGACATTATGAGGTCGTGTAGCTAGTTTCAAAGTTAGGGGCTTTGGATGGATGAACACAAGCCACTATCAAAATTAGAAACTTGGATATTGTTTAAGCCAGCATCCTCTGCATCCAAAATGCGGCAAAGTGCATTGGATACATTCGTATCTTTCACAAAAAAGATAAAATGCCCAACAAAGAAAAATTTATAGAGGCCATAAAGGCTGGTTATACGTTTAAAGGAGAATCTGTACAAATTGGAGCAGCCATGCTTGATGGGGAAGTAATAAAGGAAGCGGGCATTTTTCTTCCGCTAAAAACAATGAACCGTCATGGGCTGATAGCCGGTGCAACGGGCACAGGTAAAACCAAAACTTTGCAAACCATCAGCGAGTTTTTGAGCGATGCAAGTGTACCTGTGCTGTTGATGGACATTAAAGGTGATTTGAGTGGTATTGCGGCTGCGGGAGCCATGAACGATAAACTTACAGAAAGGTACCAGCAATTGGATCTACCTTATAGCCCCATGGCTTTTCCAGGGGAGCTACTATCTCTTACAGGTAAAGATGGCGTTCGGCTTAGGGCTACGGTGAGTGAATTTGGGCCCGTGCTTCTCAGTAAGATCCTTGGACTAAATGATACCCAGGGTGGTATTGTGGCACTTATTTTTAAATACTGCGACGACAATAAAATGCCATTACTGAACCTCGCAGATTTGATTAAGGTAGTGCAGTTTGTGGGCAACGAAGGCAAGCCCGAAATTGAAAAACTGTATGGTAAGATATCCACTACATCTACCGGTACCATCCTTAGAAAAATAATAGAACTGCAACAACAGGGGGCTGACATATTCTTTGGTGAAAAAAGTTTTGAAGTAGAAGACCTCATGCGTATAAGCGATGACGGCCGCGGCATGGTAAGTATTTTACGGGTAACAGACCTGCAGGATAAACCCAAGCTCTTTTCTACATTCATGCTGCAAATGCTGGCAGAATTGTATGCCATCTGCCCCGAAGAAGGGGATATGGACAAACCGAAACTGGTGATGTTCATTGACGAAGCCCATCTTATTTTCCAGGAAGCCAGTCCGGATTTGTTGCAGCAAATTGAAACCATTATCAAATTGATACGTTCCAAGGGTGTGGGTATTTTCTTCTGCACCCAAAATCCCATGGATGTTCCCGCCCCGGTGTTGGGTCAATTAGGACTTAAAATTCAGCATGCCTTGCGGGCCTTTACCGCTGCCGATAGAAAAGTGATTAAACAAACAGCTGATAATTATCCGGAAACTGAATACTATAAAACCGAGGATCTCATCACCCAGTTAGGCATTGGGGAAGCATTGGTTACGATGCTCAACGAAAAAGGGATTCCAACGCCGCTGGCTCACACCATGTTGTGTTCGCCTCGCAGCCGTATGGATGTACTTACCGAGGAAGAAATAAAAAATATTAACTCAAAAAGTAAATTAGTAAGTAAATACAGCCAGAACATAGATAGTCACAGTGCTTATGAAATGCTCACCGAAAAGTTACAGGAAGCTGCTGAAAACAGCGATAAGGCTGCTCCAGCCAAAAGGGGTGCAAAAGAAGAAATGTCAACATTTGAAAAGGTTGCCAACAACTCCGTGGTAAAAAGCATTGCCCGTACGGCAGGAAACACCATTGTCCGGTCTTTACTGGGTGCATTAGGGCTTGGAGGCCGTAGCCGGACCCGGAAAAGCAGTTGGTTTTAAAATAGTTAAGCAAAATTTTTCTTCGGGCGAGATAATCATTTTATCCACATTTTTTTCAATTAAATCATTGAAAAAGAGTGCTATATAAACTTTGTTCTTTGACGCAATCCATATTTTACTACCCAATGTAGTATATCGACTACAAATAGTTGTAAAAAACTTTGGTTCCTAGTAATTTCCACATTACCTTCGTTTTGGTTTTTCATAGGATATTGGATTTTAAAGCGGGACTAGATTTCTATCTTGGTCCCTTTTTTTATGCCTTATCTTAAGAAACAATCCGTTACATTTTACTTTTAATTCTGATAAACCCTTCCGTCTCCTTTTCCAGCAATTCTTCTGCCTCAAGGTAGTCAATCGCCTTCCACACCTGCGTATTGCTATGAGGACGCATTAATTTGAGGAGCTGGGCAATTTCCACGGCGCCGTCTTTGGTAACGGAAATGATCTGTTTATACAATGCTTCAAACTCATCCGGGCCCAGTTCTCTTTGAGAATAATCTATACAATTATCGCATATGCCGCATTTTTTATCATGAGCAGCGCCGAAATAGGTGGCCAGCATTTGGCTGCGGCAGGTATTTTTATCTTCTATATAACGGGCAATGGCACGGGTTCTTTTTTCATGTTGCTCTTTGCGCATAGCCAGTTGCTGGCCATCAATATTAAAATCGTCGGCATACATGCGGCTTTTGATAAGAAAAACCTGTGGTTTGTCTGTAGGAGGGTTGTACTGAATGATGCCATACTGATGCAATTTATTTAATGAGACAATCACTTCGTCTTTACCTATTTTCACAAACTTTGCCAGCAGGCCTTCGTAAACACTCGTTACAAAATCGAAAATACCCTCATAACTCCTCAGCAATGCTTTTACCATTGGCTCAAGGTGAGGGTGCTGTTGTTCAAAATCCTGCAACTGGGTTTTGGTAACGGTAAATACCACCGTAGATGGCCTGAAAAAAATTTCATTAAAACTGAGCACTTCCTGCTGAGCAAGGGCCTGAACGCCATAAGTAGCCTCCAGTATATTTAGTTTAAAGCGTTGGGCAAAAACCGCCATGTCAAAATCATAACTGTTGCCTTCTCCACCCCCTGCAGCCACCTGCAGGTAATTCATCAGGGCTGTGTAGATTTTTTTTATTTGCTCTGCAGATGGATATCTAATGGCCAGCATCTTCAACAAATCTGTAATCTCTGCGGCCTGGTACAACAGCACAGCGTAGGACCTTTTTCCATCCCTGCCTGCTCGCCCTGCCTCCTGGTAATAATTCTCCAGGCAATCCGGCACATCGTAGTGTACCACTACCCTCACATCGGGCTTGTCTATGCCCATGCCAAAGGCATTGGTACATACCATCACCCTGGTTTCATTCTTTATCCAACTGTCCTGCCGTGCGGTACGCTCCTGTGCCTCGAGACCTGCATGGTAATAATTTGCATTGATGCCTTTTAAAGTTAACAAGCCTGCAACCTGTTGTGTGTGTTTGCGGCTTTTGCAATACACAATAGCCGATCCCTTTACATTGGTAAGTATCTCTACCAATTTAATTTCTTTGGCAGGAGGAGAGAAAATGCTGTAGGACAAATTTGATCTTTCAAACGATTGCTGAAATCGCAATGCATCCTTACCGAAATGGAGTTGTTTACAAATATCGTCTTGCACAGCTTTGGTGGCCGAAGCTGTCAAGGCAATAACTGGTACACCTGGTAACTCTGCCCGTAAATTGTGAATGCGCAAATAAGGCGGCCTGAAATCGTAGCCCCATTGCGAAATACAATGAGCCTCGTCTACCGCAATAAGACAGGGTTTGATAGCAGGCAAAAATTCCAGGAACAAATCTGTTTCCAAACGCTCCGGACTGAGGTATAAAAATTTATAGTTGCCAAAGGCAGCATTTTGCAAGGTTTTTTTTACATCCAGGTAATGCATGCCACTGTACACCGCCAATACCGGTATGCCCCGATTTTTCAGTTGCTCCACCTGGTCCTTAATAAGGGCAATCAAAGGGCTAATCACAATACAGATTCCATCCATGGCCATCACCGGCACCTGGAAGCAAACGGACTTTCCGCCACCAGTGGGGAGCAAGGCCAGCGTATCTTTTTTTTGCAACACAGCTTGAATGATCTCTTCCTGCAACGGCCTAAATTGATCATAGCCCCAGTATTGTTTTAATATTTCGTGAATGTCGTGCAAGCTATTGTTTGATTACCATGAAAGTTAAATAACCTTTTTTACAAACAAACGCACAGAGTTAATTGCCAACACCACATCGCTGAGGCCCATGGCTAGTGCAGCCACCGTAGGCGTGAGCAGGCCAAAGGCCGCAATTGGTATGGCTACAATATTGTAGATAAAGGCCCAGAATAAGTTTTGTTTTATGGTGATGTAAGTATGCCTGCCCAGGCCCAGCGCTTGTGGCAGATTTTTTAAGCCATGTCCCATCAGTATAACATCGGCACTTTGCATTGCTATCTGCGTGGCTTCGCTCAACGAAATACCCAGCGTTGCTTTGGCCAAAGCCGGCGCATCGTTGATGCCATCGCCCACCATAGCAGTAGGGCTCTGATTGTTTAACAGCTCTATCTTTCCCATTTTTTGCTGAGGTGTTTGTTCGGCTATTACTTCATCTATACCCAGCTCTTGTGCTACTCTTTCGCATTTTGCTTTCCGGTCGCCACTCAACAAGATCGTTTTTATTTGCTCTTCTTTCAACCATTGAATGACGCCTTTTGCTTCTGGCCTTATTTCGTCTCCCACATCTACCCAACCTAGCATTTCATTATTTTTAAAAACGTACACATCGTGGCCGGGAGTGGTAAGTTGATCGACCAGCATTCTGTGTGAGCCAGCAACATATACATTCCCTTCCAAATCGGTAGCCTTCATGCCCAACCCCTGTATTTCTTCAATATGTTTCCAGCGTAAAGCATCGGTGCTTTTCCAATGCTGGGCAATAGATTTGCCAATGGGATGGCTGGCATATTTTTCCATTGAAAAGAGCAGGTTTTTAAATTGCCCATCCTGCATGTTTGTTTCATAATTACCAATGGTAAAACTTCCGGTGGTAAGCGTACCCGTTTTATCAAACACTACCTGGCGGATGGTTTTAAATGACTCGAGACTGGAAGCATTGCGAAAAAGAATACCGTTTTTTGCTGCACGGCCTAACCCAACTGCAATAGCAGCAGGCGTAGCCAGGCCCATGGCACAGGGACAAGAGATAACCAGCACCGCAATGGATCGCATGAGCGAAGTGCCCAGGCTTTTATCAAAAGCAGCAAAATTGAGGACGAACGTAAACACGGCTATACCAATAACCAGTGGCACAAATATGGCGCTGATTTTATCTGCCAGTTTTTGCATCGGCGGTTTTTCGCCCTGTGCATCCTGCACCATTTTTAAGATACCCGATAAGATGGTGTCTTTGCCCGTAGCAGTCACTTGAGCTTTTACCAAACCAGATTCTACAATACTCCCACCAATGAGGGTATCTTTTTTCTGTTTCATCAGCGGCATACTTTCGCCGGTGAGGATAGATTCGTTTACGGTGGCTTCGCCCCATAAGATTTTACAATCTATGGGAACGGTTTCTCCATTTTTAATAAGGATGAGATCGCCCGTTTTTAATTGTGTGTTTTCCAGGGGAAATATTTGCTCCTTGTGTTCATCATCAAAGGCTATCATGTTGGCCATTACCTTTTGCGACTTTGCCAACGATTTTACGGCACGCTGCGTAGATTGTATGGATGCTTCTTCCATATAATTGCCCAGCAATACAAGGGTGATGATAGAAGCGGAGGTTTCAAAAAACAGGTAAGAAGGGCCCAGTTGAAGAATGGCTCCGGTGAGACTGTAGACAAAAGCCGCCAAAGCACCCAGCGCTACCAATACATTCATGTTGGGCACGCCACCCCTGATGCTTGCAAGAGCACTTCTACCAAAATACCACATGCCTACAATAAACACCGGCACACACAAAGCTAATTGTACCCAGGGGTTCATCAGCCAATGAATTTGCACCCAATTGTCCAGCATGTGCAACATAAGCACCAGGGTAAATGGGAGGCAGAAAAGCAATCTTTTTTTGTTGTTTGATAAGAAAGACGGCCAACCGTTGGCCCGTCTGTGGTCGTGGCCATGATTAGGATCTAGCTTTTCGTCTATCACAACATAACCGAGAGAATTGATACCTTTTTTTAGCACTGGCAGAGAGGAATCAGCGGGCGGCGTAAAATTTACGGCACCATCAAGGGGATTTACTTTTACTTCTATAGCTCCCTGTTTACTGAGATATTTAGAGATGCTGAGGGCGCAGTTGCTGCAAGTCATTCCTTCTACTTTCCAATCTACCTTTTCCATACAGCAAAATTATCTTATGCCCGGCCTAACTACTTACTATATATGAAAATATCTTTGCATCATGGATTCAAAATTTAAGCTGGCGAAGATAGATGAGGCTGCAACCGAATTTTTAAAAGTAGTGAAAGGGCCGGCAGTGGTTGCTTTTCATGGGGAGATGGGTGCAGGTAAAACTACTTTCATCAGTGCCCTTTGCCGCGGGCTGCAAGTGACCGATGCCGTGAGCAGCCCCACGTATGCACTCATTCATCAATATAAAACTTTAGAGGAAAAACGGGTGTACCACCTGGATCTTTACAGGCTTAAAGACGAAGAAGAGGCCTTGATGGCTGGTGTGGAGGAATGCTTTTACTCCGGCAACTGGTGCCTGGTAGAGTGGCCTGAAAAGGCTCCGGGTCTTTTGCCCCAAGATGCTATACATTGTTATTTAAGTGTCACGGCCAATAATGAGCGAAAGCTGCAAATAAAACTGTAATTTGTAAAGCCATCTTACAACACAATTTAAGTGACCAATGATCTTTTTAATGTTTTACCGAATCTATTTAAAGCGCTGGAAATTTACTTCCGCCTCTCATCCCCCGGAAACCATTTTTTACCTACCTCTTTTGTAACATACAAACAGGTGCAATTTATTTTTCCCAGGAATTTACTATAACCCTTCATCTATTATGGCAACAGTTAAACCATTTGTTTCTCCCTCCCTGGCATACGAAACGTTAGAGGAAACTCTCGATGTAAAACCTAAGACTGAATCGCTAACCATCGGCATACCCAGGGAGGATTCCTTTAATGAGAATCGTATTGCCTTAACTCCCGAAGCCGTGGGAGTGATAGTGGCCAATGGCCATGAAGTGAATGTGGAAACAGGAGCCGGGCAAGGCGCCAACTACAGCGATAAAGATTACAGTGAGGCAGGTGCCAAAATATCACCAGACAAAAAATCTGTGTTTGAGAGCGAGATCATTGTAAAAAGTGCGCCGGTAAGCGAAACCGACTGCGAATTTTTACGGCCCAATCAGTACGTTATTTCTCCCATTCACCTGGCGGTGATGAAAAGAGAAATATTGGAGAAGATGATGCAGAAAAAAATTACTGCCCTTAGTTTTGAACACCTTAAAGATGCAGGCGGCCACAACCCCATTGTAAGAAGCATGAGCGAAATAGCCGGCAGTGCCGTGATGCTGATTGCGGGCCAGTACCTTAGCAGTGCCAACGATGGCAGGGGTGTATTGGTAGGCGGCATCAGTGGCATTCCTCCTACCAAAGTGGTGATTATTGGTGCTGGCATTGTGGGCGAATATGCCGCAAGAACTGCACTGGCTATGGGAGCTAGTGTAAAAGTGTTTGACAATAGTATTTACCGGTTGAAGCGCCTGCAAAACAACATTGGTGTGCGTATGTGGACCTCTGTAATAGAACCAAAGATATTGGGTAAACAATTAAAATCCTGCGATGTGGCGGTGGGTGCGTTAAGTGGCTCCGGTGGTAGAACGCCAATTGTGGTAAGCGAAGAGATGGTAAGTTCCATGCGCCCCGGAACAGTAATCGTTGATGTGAGCATAGACCACGGCGGCTGTTTTGAAACGAGCATGGTAACCACCCATAAAAAACCCGTGTTTAAAAAATACGATGTCATCCATTACTGCGTACCCAACATACCGAGTGGTTTTGCCCGTACCGCTTCGCAAGCCATTAGCAATGTGCTGATGCCATTGTTATTGGAAACCGCCGAAGATGGCGGCATCGACAATGTTATTTGGTATAAAATAAATATTCGCACGGGTATTTATTTATTCAAAGGCAGCCTTACCAATTTTCACCTTAGTGAAAGATTTGATTTGAAATATACTGATTTGAATTTGTTAATAGCGAGCAGGAGGTAGAGTGGATGTGAATCCCGGCGGAAAGTTTCAGCTGCCTTTTTAATTGTTTCGTTTCTACTTCATACATTTCGGATAATTCAAAATCTAACATCACTTACTTTTCCCGTATCAGGTAAATTTTATTAACTATCAGCTCCTCTAGTATTTTATTTGGGGTTAGACTTTTTGCCATGACTGTATACTAATGAATTGTAAATATAATTTATGCTTCAAGAATGAGGGTCTGAAAGTCCGAGGGCGAGCCTTTCGTTTAAATGAATGATACAACATTGAAGGAAAGTTTACGACGAGCGGTAGAAAAGGGAAGTCTTAAACCATCATCAGCATCATTTAAAATCTTCCATCTTAATCACTTCCTTACAAAACTCATATTCCTGCGGCACATTGCTGCTCACAAAAAGCAGGCGGTTGCCGGCCTGGCTTTGAATGAGTGCCTGGTAAAGGTTTACGCCTTCGCTGTCTAAATTAGTGGTGGGTTCATCTAGCAACAAAACATCTGACTCAGAAAAAAAAGCCTGCGCCAGTTTGAGTCTTTGTTTCATACCACTGCTAAAGTAACGGATTTGTTTATGGGCTGCTTTATCCAGGTTTACCGATTGCAAAATAGTTTCAACAGGCGCAGTAAGTTTTTTAAACCCGGCGTGAAACGCTAACAATTCTGTAGCAGTAAATTCTTCTATCAATTCAAGATACGGGGCTGCAATGGCAATGTGGCTATAAGGTTGCTCTATAATGCTGCCTCCTTGTTGATCGTACAAAAGTTGACCTTCGCTGTGCAAGGTGGCACCGGCTATTACCTGCAGTAAAGTAGATTTTCCGGAGCCGTTGGCGCCGGTGATGGCATAAGAGCTTGAAGGCGAAAATTCAAAATTAAAGTGGCGGAAGATCCACTCCCGGTTGTAGCGTTTGCCTACGTTTTGCAGACTAATTTTCATCCAGATCTGCTTTGCCCAACAATTTGATAACACCTCTTTTACTTTCCCTGATAAAGCTTACAATGAGATCTCTCTCTTTGCAGGCTGGCAGTTCTTGCTCTATATATCCTAAAGCCTGTGTAGTGTTGAGTCCTTTGTTATAAATGGTACGGTATATTTCTAAAATAGCGTTGATGGTTTCCTGGGTAAACCCCCTGCGTTGCAGACCTACGGAATTTACACCGGCAAAACTTATTGGTGTGCGCCCAGCTTTTATAAAAGGCGGTACATCTTTATTAATAACCGTATGCCCCGCAACATAAGTGTGGGCTCCAATCTTAGAAAACTGTGGTGCACCTGCCAGTCCGCCAATGATGGCATATTCACCTATTTCTACATGTCCTGCCAGTTGTACACCGTTGGCAATTATTACATGGTCGCCCAAAATGCAATCATGGGCCACGTGAGCATAGGCCATTAGCAGGCAATGCTTACCTATTACGGTTTTGTATTTATCTTTTGTGCCACGGTTAATGGTCACACACTCCCTAATGGTAGTATGGTCGCCGATTTCTACGGTGGTTTGTTCGCCCACAAATTTGAGATCCTGCGGTATGGCACCCAAAACTGCCCCCGGAAAAACCAGGCAACTTTTGCCAATGGTTGTACCGCTCATGATAACCACCCCAGACATAATGTGCGTATCGTCACCAATGGTCACGCCATCGTGAATCAGCGCAAACGGATCTACTGTTACATTACTGCCCAAAACAGCACCGGGGCTTATATGTGCAAGGGGACTAATCATAGTTGTGTTAAGCTTTGGGTCTTTTTACAATTTGTGCAACCAATACGGCCTCGGTCACCAGTTTATCTCCTATAAATATAGTTCCTTTCATTTCGCAAATACCACGTCTTATGGGGTGCAGCAATTCCATTTTTAAAATAAGGGTATCGCCCGGCACCACTTTTTGCTTGAATTTACAGTTTTCTATCTTTAAAAAATAAGTATCGTATTGATCTTCTGAATCCCGGGGGATGGCCAAAAAGCCGCCTGCTTGTGCCAGGGCTTCTACCTGCAACACTCCCGGCATAACTGCGTTGCCGGGAAAATGCCCCTGGAAAAACGGTTCGTTGTAAGTAACATTTTTAATGGCTATCACCCTAGTATCAGTTAGTTCCATTACTTTATCTACCAACAAGAATGGGTAGCGGTGCGGTAAGATCTTTTCTATGGTCTGGGTATCGTAAACCGGAACCTGGTTGGGGTCGTATTTTGGTACATCCTGGCGCTGCTTATTTTTTTTGATGTGCTCTTTTATTTTTTTAGCAAATTTTACATTACTTGCGTGGCCCGGCCTGTTGGCAATAATATGTGCTCTAAACGGATAACCCACCAAGGCAAGATCGCCTACTACATCTAACAATTTATGGCGTGCAGGTTCATTGGGGTAGCGAAGTTCCAGGTTATTCAAAATACCTTCTTCGCTTACTTTCACATCCTGTTTATCAAAGATCTTTGAAATTCGTTTTACCTGTTCATCGTCCACAGGCCTGTCTACCACTACAATAGCATTGTTAATGTCACCACCTTTTATAAGGTTGTTGTTCAATAATGCTTCCAATTCATGAAAGAAACAAAAGGTTCTGCTAGAGGCTATCTGGTCGTTAAAATCTGTAATATTTCTAAGGTCTGCATGCTGCGTACCCAACACCGGCGAGTTAAAATCTATCAATGTATTAATTCGGTACCCGTGGTAAGGTAAGGCTACCATCTCTACTTTCTTGTCCTCATCTACAAAGCTAATGTTGTGACAGATATCGTAATAAATTTTAGGGGCGTCCTGTTTGGCAATACCAGTTTTAATAAGGGCCTGAACGAAAGGCTCGCTGCTGCCATCTAAGATGGGCACTTCTTCGCCATCCAGTTCTATCAGCACATTGTCTATCTGCATGCCCACGAGGGCGGCCATAAGATGCTCGATGGTGCTCACCCTTGCTCCCTTACTTTCAAGGGTGGTGCTCCGGTTTGTTTCTATAACATTGTCTACATCAGCTTTGATGATGGTCTTTTCGGGTAGATCAACCCTTTGAAACTGGATGCCTGTATTTGGCTCGGCAGGTTTAAGCCTCATGTTCACGGCCTGGCCGGTATGAATACCTGCCCCGGATATGGTAAGCTCTTCTTTAATAGTGTGTTGAAAGTCCTGTTCAGCAGTGTGCATTAACTCCATAAGCGCAAAAGTATGAAAAGAATCCGATTTTGCTACGGCGTAAACCACGTGCGAACTGTTCTAAAAACAGGCTAGCTGGTTTGCTTGTTTTCTTGTTCGGCCCTTATTAATTTGATCAGACGCTCCAGTTCGGAGAGGCGCTTTTCCAAGCCAGGGAGATTGCGGTTCAGTGCCTGGCTGCGCAAGGCTGCTGTATAATCGTGTGCGGGCGAACCCGTAACGATAGAATTAGGGTACTTGATGCTTTTGCTCACACCGCTTTGAGCATTTATTTTAGTACCATCTGCTATTTGTATGTGTCCTACTATGCCCGCCTGGCCGCCAATCATCACATTGTTGCCAATTTTGGTACTACCACTCACTCCTGCCTGTGCAGCAATTACGGAGTTGTTGCCCACTTCTACATTGTGCGCAACCTGTATGAGGTTATCTAATTTGGCGCCCTCCCTAATAATGGTAGACCCTATGGTTGCCCGGTCTATGGTGGCATTGGCACCTATTTCCACCCTGTCTTCTATAACCACATTTCCTATCTGTGGTACTTTTTTAAAAGTACCATCGGCCTGCGGAGCAAAACCAAAGCCATCGCTGCCTATTACGGCGCCTGAGTGGATGGTTACTAAATTACCGATCACGCAGTCTTGATAAATTTTTACCCCGGCGTGTATGATGGTTCCGTTGCCCACAGTAACATTGTTACCTAAATAAGCGTTCGGATGTATTTTTACATCATTTCCTAGTTGTACATTTTCCCCCAGGTAAGCAAAAGCTCCAATAAAAATATTGCTACCCATGCTGGCAGATTTGTGGATATATACAGGATCTTGAATACCACTGAGCTGTTGATTTTTTAATTGCTGATAGGTAAATAAAAGTGTGGCAAATGCGCTGTAGGCATCGGGCACCCGCAGCAGGGTTGCCTGCAAAGGTTGCTTTAATAGCAAGGCGTCGTTTATGATAATTATGGATGCCTGGGTAGTATATAAAAAGTCTATGTATTTGGGATTGGCTAAAAAAGTAAGCTGCCCCGGTTTGGCATCTTCAATTTTGCCGAAAGAGTCCACGGTTACGGAAGTCTCGCCTTCAATTTTTCCGTTAATGATTGCGGCTATTTGTGCTGCAGTAAATTGCATTTTGTGGGCTTTAGCTTTTAAAGCCTTCAGCACCTGGCTGCAAGCTTATAGTAAATAAAAATGGTGTTTGGGTTCTTAAGCATTCAACTATCGCCACCTGCTGCGGGTATGAGCTTGTATCTACCTTAAGTAACAAATGTAATATTTTTTAATCTTGCCCCTCAGGTTTTCGTTTATCAACGCATGATCTACTTCAGAAATATCTTTAACCAACCCATTTTTAAACAAAATGTAGATATGCTCGTGTTCAAAATTATAAGTGCTGCTGGTGGCTTCGCCGGTAAACACCAGCCATTGGGCATCGGCTTCAGATATTTGCAGCCGTGCAGCAATCTCGGTTGTCTTTTCCGAAACAAGTTTTTCATCAAATGGTTGTGGCTGGTATTGTACTTTTAGCAAATGCCTATCTATGATGCCGTGGCATAAAATAGAAAGCACTTTATCTTCATGCGCACTCCAGCTTTTGATGGCTACCAATACATCATAATCATCGATGCTGCAAAATTGTTGCAGCGTAACTTTTTCTACCGGCTGGTTTATAAAACTGTTCAGGGGCTCGTGGCAAATAGCTTTCACCAGTTTTGCCCGCTTTATAATTCGTTTGAGCATTTGCTCAGCACTCAGCACTGTTTTGTGCAGGTACACCTGCCAGTACATAAGGCGCCGGGCCACTAAAAATTTTTCTATAGAGTAAATGCCTTTTTCTTCAATCATCAGTTCCCCATTGTGCACCGTGAGCATTTTTAAAATGCGGTCGTAGCCAATGGCTCCTTCTATTACTCCTGTAAAAAAACTATCCCTGGTAAGGTAATCCATCCTATCTACATCTAACTGTCCGCTTACAAGCTGGTGCAAAAACTTTTTGGGGTAGGCGTCTGTAAAAATGTCGATGGCCATTTGCAGCCGTCCGTCAAATTTTGTGTTGAGATCTTTTATGATGAGGAGTGAAATTTCTTCGTGGTGCATGCCTTCTACCAGCGTATGCTCCAGGGCATGGGAAAAAGGCCCGTGCCCAATATCGTGCAACAGTATAGCAATCTTGGCCGCCTGCTGCTCTTCCAATGAAATGGCAATTCCCTTGCTGCAAAGCTCCTGCAATGCACAGCGCATCAAATGATAAGCCCCCAGCGAATGGTGAAGGCGGGTATGCACAGCACCGGGGTATACCAGGTGGGCCATGGCCATTTGATGAATGCGGCGGAGGCGCTGGTAATAAGGATGGGCAATTAATTGAAGCATCAATTCATCATCTATGGTAATAAAGCCATAAACAGGATCATTGATAATTTTATGAAAGGGCATTCAAGCTTGGGTTATATATGTTAAAACTTTTGCAAAGCTACTAAGCCCATTTTTAATAAATTAAATTTGTGAGCACCGGAGATTCAATTACAACAGCTTTCTCCGAAATTTCCCAAATCCTCCTGAATTATTATTTAGCTACAAAACTTTGATGTAGCTACCTTAGTTTAATCCTTAAAGAAAAAAATATGAACATAGCTAAAATATTATGGGTAGATGATGAGATAGATAGTTTGAAATCGCAAGTGATGTTTTTGGAGAATAAGGGTTACAGCGTGGCCACCAAAACAAATGGGTTTGATGCCGTAGAATACATCAAAGAAAATATTGTAGATGTAGTGCTCATGGATGAGACGATGCCAGGCATGACTGGCTTACAGGTGCTGCAACAGATGAAAGAAATCAACAGTAATTTACCGGTGGTACTTATTACCAAAAACGAAGCAGAAAACTTAATGGATGAAGCCATTGGCAGCCAGATAAGCGACTACCTGATAAAGCCCGTAAACCCCAACCAGGTTTGGCTTAGCTTGAAAAAAATAATAGATAATAAAAGATTAGTGGCCGAGAAAACAACCAGTGCCTACCAGCAAGAATTCAGGAGTTTGTTTATGGCTCTTAATGACAATCCTAACTATGCTGAATGGATGGACTTGTATAAAAAATTAGTGTATTGGGAACTGGAAATGAAAAAAAGTGACAGCCCCGAAATGCAGGAAGTATTTGCTACCCAAAAGCAGGAAGCCAACACAGAATTTTTTAAATTCATTTCAAGAAACTACGCTTCCTGGGTGTCGCCAAAAAGTACCGATGCGCCGATCATGAGCCACAATCTTTTAAAATTAAAAGTACTACCCCATCTCGAAAAAGGCACGCCGCTGTTTTTTGTGCTCATAGATAACCTGCGCTACGACCAGTGGAAAACGATACAGCCCATATTTGCTGAAAGCTTTCGCATTTTAGAAGAAGAAACATTTTACTCCATATTACCTACGGCTACGCAATATGCCCGCAATGCCATTTTTGCCGGGGCGCTGCCCATCGACATTGAAAAACAATTTCCGCAGCAATGGAAGAACGATGATGAAGAAGGAGGTAAAAATTTATATGAAGAAGAATTTTTAAAAGCACAGTTAAAAAAGCTGGGTAAGGGCGACCTTAAATACTCCTACACAAAAATTACCAACAACAGCGATGGACAAAAAATGGTAGACAACATTCACAATATGTTGCAAAACGATTTGAATGTGATCGTGTACAATTTTGTAGATATGCTGAGCCATGCCCGCACAGAAATGGAAGTGCTCAAGGAACTTGCCGGTGATGAAACGAGTTACCGCAGCATCACCCTTAGTTGGTTTGAGCACAGCCCCCTGCACCATGCTTTAAAAAGAATAGCAGATAAAAAGCTGAATCTCGTGGTGGCTACAGACCATGGTACTACCCGTGTAAAAACGCCGGCCAAGGTAATTGGCGACAAACAAACTACCGCCAACCTGCGCTATAAACATGGCAGAAATTTAAATTATGAACCCAAGGATGTGCTGGCTTTTAGAGATCCTAAAGAAGCAGGGCTGCCCGTGCCGAACGTAAACTCTACTTTTATTTTTGCCAAAGGAGACTTGTTTTTATGTTACCCCAATAATTACAATCACTTCGTAAATTATTACCGCAATACCTTTCAGCATGGTGGCATCAGCCTTGAGGAAATGATTGTGCCTGTGGTGAGAATGACCAACAAGTAGGAGCAGCGTGCCAAACCTCTAAAGAGGAACCGGGAGTCCAATAGTTAGAAAGCGTTTTTTATTATTCCACAGCTTGTGGAGAATGTTATTTTTTACTCTTCTAACAAAAAATGAAGTTGCAGATTATTATTAAAGCGAAAAAGCTCCTTTAGGACTTTGGGGTATTGTTATTTGGGAACTATGAAATTTACACAACATACATTAGACAAAGTAGAAAAGATAGTAGAAGACAGTGGCTACATCATACGCTACGAAAGAGGTACCTTTCAAAGCGGCTATTGCATACTGCAGGAAAAGAAAGTAGTGGTACTCAATAAATTTATGCAAACGGAAGGCCGTATCAATACACTTATAGATCTATTGCCCCAGTTAAATATTAATTTCGATGCCCTCACACACGAGAGTCAAAAACTATATACTGAACTACTGCATGTGGCAGCAGATAAATAACGCTTTGCAAATAAAAAAGACTTCAAGCATTGAAGTCTTTTTTATTTGTATATAACTTAGCCTATAGTCTAAGGTCCCAATATATTCCAGGGAGTTTCTATGGTAGGATCATCGGAGTCTCCTTCCACATCATTTTTCTTGCTAACAGGCACATTCTGAATAAGCTCTTTTTCCCGATTCACGATGTTTTCTACATCGCTTGCGGAAGCACCGGCTCCTACCTGAATGTTGGCAATATCTTCTTCTGTAATGATATCGTCTTCATTGTTCAAATGTTCCTGGATTCTTGCCTGGGTTCTTTCATCTTCAAAATGAGACCTGGTGTCATTTTCACCTGGTTTTGGGAGCTTGTCATTTTTTGCCATTTGGTCTTGTTTTAGTAGACATTATAGCTACAAAATCGTACCAAAGATTATGAGGCGCAAAACTGCCATCTTGTTTGCTAATATTCAGAATAGACATGTATGCAGCATTCTACATATTTCTCCTGTATTGCCCACCCACACTGTAGAGTGCATTGGTTATTTCTCCCAGGGAGCAGTATTTCACAGTCTCCATTAATTCCTCAAAAAGATTCCCATTTTGTATGGCTACCTGTTGCAGGCGGGTAAGCATATGAGCAGCTTGCCCGGCATGGCGCTTTTTAAATGCTTCCAGTGTGGTTATCTGGAATTCCTTTTCCTCTGTGGTAGAGCGTATTACTTCTGTGGGCAATACAGTGGGCGAACCCTTTTTACTGAGAAAGGTGTTAACGCCCACAATGGGATATTCCCCGGTGTGCTTCAAGGTTTCGTAGTAAAGACTTTCTTCCTGTATTTTGTTGCGCTGGTACATGCGTTCCATGGCACCCAGCACGCCGCCTCTATCGGTGATGCGGTGAAACTCAGTGAGCACCGCTTGCTCTACCAGGTCTGTCATTTCTTCAATTAAAAACGATCCCTGGTTAGGATTTTCATTTTTGGCTGTGCCCAGTTCCCTGTTGATGATAAGTTGTATGGCCATGGCCCTGCGCACACTCTCTTCGGTAGGCGTGGTTATGGCTTCATCGTAGGCATTGGTGTGCAATGAATTGCAATTATCGTAAATGGCATACAAGGCTTGCAGCGTAGTTCGTATATCATTAAAATCTATTTCTTGTGCATGTAGCGACCGGCCGGAAGTCTGAATATGGTACTTCAATTTTTGGCTGCGGTCATTGCCTTTGTATTTATGTTTCATGGCTTTGGCCCAAATACGCCTTGCTACCCTGCCTATCACACTGTATTCAGGATCCATACCGTTGCTAAAAAAGAAAGAAAGATTGGGTGCAAAGTCATCGATGTTCATACCCCGGCTCAGGTAATATTCTACGTAGGTAAATCCGTTAGATAAGGTAAAGGCAAGCTGCGTAATAGGATTGGCGCCAGCTTCGGCAATATGGTAGCCGCTGATGCTTACGCTGTAAAAATTCTGCACCTGGTTTTCTATAAAATATTGCTGCACATCGCCCATAAGCTTCAGCGCAAATTCTGTAGAAAAGATGCAGGTGTTTTGCGCCTGGTCTTCCTTTAATATATCTGCCTGCACTGTACCCCTAACATTGCTCAGCGCTTTGGCTTTTATTCTTTCATACACTTCGGCTGGCAATACATCTTTACCACTCAGGCCCAAGAGCCGCAGGCCAAGACCATTACTTTCGCCTGGCAAAGCGCCACTCAGCTTTCCATTGTTAGGTTTCACCGGGTTGCCATCGGTACCCACATAACGTGGTAGTTCTTCCCAATTGTATTTTGCTTCCACTAAGCGGTTCACTTCTTCGGCAAGGTTGTTTTCAATAATATATTTTTCGCATTGCTGGTCGATGGCTGCATTCATAAAAAATGCCAGCAGCATAGGAGCAGGCCCATTGATGGTCATGCTTACCGAAGTTTTAGGATCGCATAAATCAAAACCACTGTACAATTTTTTAGCGTCATCTACGGTAGCAATGCTCACGCCACTGTTACCCACTTTTCCATAAATATCAGGGCGGTAAGCCGGGTCTTCGCCATACAAGGTTACACTGTCAAAGGCTGTGCTGAGGCGCTTTGCGGGCTGGCCAAGGCTTACATAATGAAACCTGCGGTTGGTTCTTTCAGGGCCGCCCTCGCCGGCAAACATGCGGGTAGGATCTTCACCCTCCCGTTTTAATGGAAATACACCTGCGGTAAAAGGAAATTCGCCCGGCACGTTTTCCTGCAATTGCCATTTTAAAATATCGCCCCAATCGTTGTAGCGGGGCAACAATACTTTTTGCAAAACCGTACCCGATAGACTCTTGTATTGCAGGGGTTGTTTGATGATCTTATCCCTTACTTTGAACTCGTAAAATTCTTTGCTATACCGTTCTTTGGTATCGGCCCAATTGTGTAATAATTTTTTATTGTCGGAATGAAGTTTTTCTTCTACCTGGATTTTTATTTTTTCAAGTTCCCCCAGGGTTGATGCTGATAATTGGTTAACCGCTGCAGGGGCTGCAGCCGCCAAAAGAATCCCGTTCAATTGGTATAGTTGCGTTGCCAGCGCTGATTGTTCATTTACCCATCGGTCGTATTCATCAATACTCTCCGCAATTTCGGAAAGGTACCTAACTCTTTTAGGCGGTATAATCGTAGACTGGCTGCTGGTATCTCTACTGTGCACGTAGGGTGCCGATTGGCCATACACAATGCTGGTTTTCTCTTCTACCTTTTTCATCAACATGGCAAACAATTCATTCACGCCTGCATCGTTGAACTGCGCTGCAATGGTACCCACAACTGGCAGTTCTGCATCTTTAGCCTCCCACAAACCATGGTTGCGTTTGTACTGCTTGCGCACATCATGCAGGGCATCTAAGGCTCCTGCTTTGTCAAATTTGTTGAGGCAGATAACATCCGCATAATCGAGCATGTTTATTTTTTCCAGTTGCGAAGGTGCGCCGTATTCCGGCGTCATCACATACATGCTGATGTTGCAATAATCTAAAATGGAAGCATCGCTCTGCCCTACGCCGGCACTTTCTAAAATGATAAAATCAAACTGCGCAGCTTTACATACATCAATGGCTTCCTGCACATATTGGCTCAGGGCCACATCGCTTTCACGGGTGGCCAGGCTGCGCATGTATGCACGGGGAGAGGCGATGGCATTCATGCGAATACGATCGCCCAGCAGTGCCCCACCTGTTTTTTTCTTGCTGGGATCTACTGAAATCACAGCAATGGTTTTATCTGTATAGTTGTTTAAAAACCTGCGTACAATTTCATCTGTAACAGATGATTTACCAGCCCCACCAGTGCCGGTGATGCCGAGGACGGCGCCCTTCCATTCAAATAAACCTGCAGCACCTACTTCATCTAAAGAAGCTTCGCTTTTGCCCATTTCTGCCAGGGTAATAGCCCTGGCAACTTTGCGTATATCAATCACTTCATCAAGCGGTAATTTGCCATTCCAGTTGCTGTGCGCATCCATAAAATCGGAACTGGCAATCCCTTCCGCATCGGGTGCAGTGGGCACAGGCGTACATCCCTTTATCACATCTTCGATCATGCCCTCCAGGCCCATTTTTCTACCATCATCGGGGCTGTAAATTCTTGTGATGCCATACTGGTGCAGTTCCTCTATTTCAGAAGGTAAAATAGTACCACCGCCACCACCAAATATTTTGATGTGGCCGCAGCCGTTTTCTACCAATAAATCTTTCATGTATTTAAAAAACTCAATGTGACCGCCCTGGTAACTGGTGATGGCAATGCCATTCACATCTTCCTCTATAGCACATTCTACAATATCTGCCACGCTGCGGTTGTGGCCAAGGTGAATGATTTCTGCTCCCTTACTTTGCAGAATGCGGCGCATAATATTGATGGCAGCATCATGCCCATCAAACAAGGCAGCTGCGGTAACGATCCGGATTTTATTGGGCAACAACTCTGGCATATATCAAAACATTATTATTAATAAATGAAACAACAATCTTAAAGGGGCAAAAGTACTGCTTTCTTTTTGCAGGAATGATTGGGCCGGCCAACTGCTCAAGGTTGGTAACGGCAACACAACCATGCTTATTATTTGGGCAATGCCAGCTAGCTCATACGGTAAGTGAGCGCTGCAAACTCTTCTATGCTGAGGGTTTCGGCACGACGGTTAAAAAGAGGATCCTGCAATTCTTCGGTAGTGAAAAGGCTTTTCACGGCATTGCGCATAGTCTTTCTACGCTGGTTAAAAGCTGTTTTAACCAGCACCCAATAAGCTCTCTCTGACTTAAAATCGAGGGCCGATGTTTTCCTGGTAAGCCTTATAACGCCACTCATTACTTTTGGTGCTGGCGTAAAACTGCTGGCGGGCACATCCATTAAATATTCAATATCATAGTAGGGTTGTAACAGGGCGCTCAATACACCATATGTTTTACTTCCGGGATCTGCTGCAGCCCGCTGGGCCACTTCTCGCTGAAACATGCCAATCACAACCGGCACTTCATCTTTCCAATCCAATATTTTAAATAATATTTGTGTAGAAATGTTGTAAGGAAAATTACCGATTACGGTAAAGGGACCCTCGAAAGGTTTTTCAATATCTAAAAAACTTTCATGAATGATCTTGTCTTTTAATACAGGATATTTTTTTTGCAGGTACGCTACTTTTTCTCCGTCAAGCTCCACAGCTTTTAAATCAACTCCTTCAATTTGCAACAAGTCTTTGGTAAGCGCACCGGCTCCCGGGCCTACCTCTAACAGTTGCGTAAATGGGTGCTGCTGAAGACTGGCCACTATAGCACGAATGATTGTTTCGTCTTTTAAGAAATGTTGCCCGAGTGATTTTTTTAACGTGTACATGTGGCTGCAAAGCTAAGTAAAAAGCCTTCCGGAATGCCTGTCGAATGCTGAGGCAATTATACTTCCGTTGAACGGTGGCGTGAACATTGAAAATTTGTTCGAATATTATTTTCTTTATGGCCGTTAAAACACAAAAGCCCTTCTTTTGCAGAAGAGCTTTTGGCTTATGGGTACTATTAGGGAAACTAATTTTGTATGATGAGTTTTGTGGTCAACAAATCGTTGTCTATCAGAATTTGAACATGGTAAACAGCATCACTGTATTTGGAAAGCCCGTTCAATAACAAACTATTGTTGCCTTTAAATACCCTGGCTGTTTGTACATGAATTAAACGCCCGGTTATGTCTTTTATGCTAAGGGTAGCAACGGTTTCTTTTTCTGAGTAAAACCTGACCGACGCTGATTCATGTGCAGGGTTTGGCAGGATAGTCACGCTGGCACGGGTAGTAGATTTGCGAACCAATACCACGTTGCTGTATGCTTCCTGGCCGTTGCTTGCCAAAACCTTGATGCGGTAAAAAACAACATCACTATTGATGAGAGAAATGTTATCGTAATCGGTATAATTTTTTAGCAGGCTTAAGGTATTGCTGGCCACTTGCGAAGCAATGGTTGTAAAATGAACATTGTCTGTGCTTCTCTGAATTCCGAAACTGTTCAAACCAACATCTGCTATGACACCCCAATTGAGAGCAACATTATTTTTACTTTCGACAGCATTCAATTGCAGGTATTGAACGGGCAATACAAAGCTTACATAGCGCCAGTCTCTTTCAGGCTGTGACGGTGTAAACTTTTGCACAGTAGCTCTTGTGCCCGGTGTAGGATCGCCTGACAGGCTTCCGCCATTACCCATAAAGATGGAAGTTCCTTTTAAATTGGTAGTAGAGTTGATAAGGTCGAAACGATCATCGAGGCCATCGCCATCGGTATCTATGCCCGTAGGCGTAACGTTTTCGTCTGCTATGCCGTTTCCATTATAGTCATGCCCTTCGTTGATATCCAAAGCGCCGTCGGAATCTGTATCAAGATCAATGTAATCTGGGATACCATCTCCGTCTTTATCTGCCAGGAAAATACCAGCACCACCAAATGTAGCCGCAAATGGAGCAAGATCGTATGCATTATCCAGGCCATCATTGTCAGCATCCATGTAAGTTGGAAATCTGTACCCTAAAGTTGTTTGTCCTTCTATATTATCGGGAATGCCGTCGCCATCGCTGTCTATATCCAGGTAGTTGGGATTGCCAATACCGTCTGAATTTAAAAGAACCAACGACGGCAAAGAATGTAACGCAGTATTCCAGCCATCTGCACTTATGGGTCCATCAATAAATCCATTATAATCCAAATTGTCTGCAAAGCCTGCTTCAATCACATCTGCTATACCATCACCATCACTATCCAGGTCGTAAGGATTGGCACGAAGATCGTTGTCCATATTTTTATTTGGATAACTATCTGCACGGCCATCATTGTTAATATCTGCACCTGTGCTTAATAAAGCTCCTGCATTGATATAAGTATCGTGCAGGCCATCTCCATTCACATCCACAAAGCCATCAATAATCCCGTTGTTATTGGTATCGGGGCCAAATACTTCTACTACATCGGGGATACCATCGCCATCACTGTCAAGGTCAATAGCATTGGGTCGTGTATCGTTATCAAGATTTACAGCACCGAGGCCCACACCGGAGTTAGCTGCTCCGGTATTATTTGCATCTACGTTCTGGCTCAATCCATCGCCATCTGTATCTGTATAATTATCTATGCGGCCATCGCCGTTTGCATCCACGCCGCCGGCTTCTACTACATCAGGGATACCATCGTTGTCACTGTCCAGGTCAAGCATGTTTATGATTCCGTCAAGATCGGTATCAAACCTGTCATCTATACCATCGCCATTGCTATCTATTCTACCAGGGAAGGTCGTGTCAAGATAGTTGGGAATACCATCATTATCGCTGTCGCCATCTGCCTGGAAATCGTCGTTTACATAGTCGTTGTTATTGTCTTTGTAACCAGGGTAGCCTACGTTAAATGCGTTGGTGAGTGCTGCCGGAAAAGCATAGCTTTCTACGTAATCGGGAATACCGTCTTTATCCTTATCAATATCGCAGGAAATAAACAGCGTTACCTGTGTGCACGTACTTGTGTTACAGGTACCTTCTGCTCTTACGAAATACGTGGTGGTAGCAGATGGTGCTATAATATTTATAGAGGTACCCGTACCAATTGAACTACCGCCACAGCTTGCAGCATACCATCTCCAGGACGCTCCGTCACCCAAGGTTCCGCCTGTGAGGGTAAGGGTAACAGGTATGCCCGGGCAAACACTGGTTTTGTTTGCGGAAGCGCTTGTGGCCGGCGTAGATAACAATCTGCCCCGCAACAAAATACCGGGTGAAGCAAAACGACAGTTGGAATTTGAAATATTGCCTGCGGCAGCAATTAAGACCCGGTAATATTTACCGGTATCAGCCGCAGCCACGGCAGCAATATTGTAATTGGCCGAAGTAGCGCTCAAAATATTTGTCCAAAGGCCTGCTGCTGTAGGAGCTACCTGCCACTGATACTCAACAGTTCCGCCAATAGCGCCGGGATCGGTAATGATAGAATTAAAAGTTGCTGCTGCCCCCATGCAACCGGCAGCCACTGAAGAAGACACTATCGGTGTGGGGTCGCAGGTTCCAAACTGGATGTCATCTATAACAACATCGTTACCGCAACCTCCATTGGCATCATTGATAAGCTCAAAAACCAATTGGCTGTATGATGCGGGCGCCACGAATTTTACACCATATTGTTGCCATGTGCCTGATGTTATATCGGATGTGGTTGTTTCGGTAATTATCAATCCTGTTCCACCATCTCTTATGCGCATTCTTATCCGGGGATAGCGGAATCCGCCAAAGGCGTCGCAAATTGTTTGGTAAGAACCATTACCAGGGAAGGCTGCATAGAATGATAAAGAATACTGGGTATTGCTACAGGTACTGGTAAGGAAAGATGCCCTGTACATAGTTGTATTGGCAGCATCAGCATTCACTACCAACATGCGGCCATTGGCATTGCCAGTGCGGTCTGTCAGATTTATAAAATGAGTATTATCAGCATTGTTTGCATTATTGGCAAGGGTATATCTTTCCAAAGCCAACGGCTGCGTTGTAGAAGATGCATACAAACTGGTATCTGTAGGAGATAATACAGTTGGTGCCACTACCGCAGCAGGAATAGCTGTGGCAAGCCCGGTGCCTGACCCAAAATCCTGGGTATACAGCACACTTGTAAGGCTCGCACATGGTGGGGTTATTGCAGGCACAGTTATGAGGAATGGCGTGGGCTGGTTCTCGCCCACATCATCTGGTTTATCGTTGCTGTTAAGATCAGGGTTAGGTCCGTTGGTAGATACATCTCTCAAAGGATCGCCGAAGATATTGGTTCCAGTTACGGTGGCTGAATTGTTATACACCACCCCTGCCAAAATATTGCTCACTCTGCAGGTTATTCGGAGAGTGATGGTGTTTTGGCCGGGTATGTTGGATAGGGTGCTACCGGGTACCAGCAGGTTAAAATTTCCAACTGTTCTGCCATTAAATGATGGGTTTGGATTGATGCCTGCGGGCCCTGAAAAAGAGGTGATAGAAGCACTTAAATTATTAGCAAGACCATTAATATTGTTCAGCGTGTCAAAGGCCTGCACGTTTGAAACAGGCGTTCCCCCAAAGTTTCTCAGTACAACTTCGTACACAACATCGTAAGTACCCGGGCTAACCAACGTTGCAGAAACCAATCTTTTAGCAGCACCCAGGCCAGTTGGTATATTGGTCATATCTGCAGAGGTAAAATTATCGGTAGCGGTAATTGGGCTTAGTGCTCCGGTCAAGATATCAATTTGTCTATGAAAGCTATTACACACAGGATTGGCACGTACACTGCCTACCAATTTGCCACTTGCATAAGCCAAACCTACCAGGTTGTTTCCGGTGCCCAGCATTAAAGTATCTATAAAGGTGGCTACGAGTGGAGTGGCGCTGGCATAATCCTGCCAATTAACGGTGAAATACTTGTTATCAAAAGCAGCCAACATTTGACTCCCCGGTGTCATCACAACGTCCCCACTTTGACGATAAATATATCGTGTACCAAAATTAATGGGGCGTGATAACCCGAGTGTGTTGGTTACAAAATCAACCTGTTGGAGTTCCATGTCGAATATACCGCTATTGACGAACCATAGGTCCCCAATATTGTCGTAGGAACGAATAAATCTTGCATTGAGCCCTGAAGCATCATAATAGGCAATAGCCGGATTACCAGCTGCAACAATGAGGTTGGAATATGCACCACGACTACCCGTGGCTTCAGGTGTTTTTTCGGGAGCCCATGCGGTTCCATTTGCATTGGTAGCCCTTATATATTTTAGATCCAGGTTGGTAACATCCTGGTACGATATGGCAGGGTTACCAGCCACCGTAGTTAAAGATGAAAATTGCCCGGTGTTGCCTGTTGAGGCAAGCGTTAACGGCACACCCCAGGCTGCGCCCGTAGCATCGGTCGCCCTTACATATTGCAGATCTTGATCAGTAACATTATAAAATGAAATAGCCGGAAATCCATTGATAACCGATAAGGATGTGTACTGACCCGTATTGTTAACGGTAGACACAGAAAAGGCGGCAGCCCAGGCTGTGCCTGAAGCATCCGTAGCTCTTATATACCTTAAGTCAGCATTGCTGACGTCATAATAAGAAATAGCGGGGTTGCCATTCACAACCGCCATGCTCAAAAACTGGCCTGTGTTGCCAGTTGCATCCAGTATAGCAGGTGCGCCCCAGGTGGTCCCATTTGCGTCTGTTGCTCTTATGTATTTTAAGTCGCCGTTTGATACGTCGTAGTATGCTATAGCAGGATTGCCGTTTATTACAACCAGCGAAGTGTATTGCCCCACATTGATGGCTCCAGGTGGATCGTCTACTACAACGGGAGCACCCCAGGCTGTACCATTTGCATTGGTTGCTCTTACATACATCAACCTCACATTGGTAACATCATAGTAGGCAATAGCCGGAAAACCATTTACTACTGCCAATGAAGTAAACTGGCCAACATTGCCTGCCGTAGCTACTTTTACTGTCCCCGCCCAGCTCACACCTTGTACATCGTTTGCCCTGCTGTAATTAAGATCGAGACCGCTGGCATCATAGTGCGCAGATGCAGGCCTGCCATTTACAATGGCTGCAGATATAAATGTGCCTACATTCCCCGGAACATCGTAACTCAAAGCAGGTACACCGGTAGTATCCACAAAATTTATTTGATAACCTAAGCCCGTAGCTGGGTCAAATTCGATACCCACTACCAGTTGGTTGTCAAAAGTTTGGTATTTTGCCAACGCTGCCCCGTTAGGGCAGGTTGTAGGTAGCCACCTGTAAATATGGGTGGTGTATTGCCCGGACGCAGCAGTTATTTGACCAAAATACAGGTACCCATCAAAAGGATTAAACTGTATAGTGGCCAGGTTATCAGAGAATCCAGGAGCAACCAGGTTTGGTTTACAGTTGGAGCGATGACTTAATACATTGGTGAGATCATTGTAGTTATAGTACTTCAACGAATCATTGGGTGTTGATGTATTGTTGCATGGACTACCAATACCCACAGGGATGGTGACGGTGGCGGGCTGTGCAAATGCAACGTTTGCGTGCAATAAAATTGCACACAAGAACATTACAGTGAAGTATTTTATAACCACCCGGGTTAATAAATTATTTTTCATAAACAATTATTTGTTAGGCTTAGGTATTGGACACCCTATTTTATCAGTGCTATTTTTTTAACTACTTTAAAATATTCACCTCCTTCAATTTCTACATAATAAGTACCTGCTGCTAACTCCTGCAATGGAAGACGCAATTTGGTCCCAGGCGCTATTGATTGTTTAGCCAATGTTTTTACAACCCTGCCTGCACCATCCAATACTTTTACATTCGCCAACAAAGTAGAGGCTGCACCATGACTGATCATGATATGATCTGTAGCCGGGTTTGGTGATACCACAAATGACTCTGAAAATTTGTTGTTGAGGCTTGCAATTTTGGTGTAGAACGAACTGCCATCTTTCTCTATAATTTTAAGACGGTAATACACAATGCC
>JBBSJJ010000018.1:0-44317 GCA_038257335.1 Chitinophagales bacterium
AGAGCAGCAAAATATACCATCAGCAGAGGAACAGAAAAATATTGCAAATGAACCCGTTTTATTTGCTGCTGAATCTGTGACCCAGATTGAACAACCCTCAACCTTAAGCCCTCAACTTTCAACTTCAGAAAATATGGAAGTACATCATCATGCCCACGACCCCGCAGCCCCGCATCGCAAAAAGAATTGGAAATCGTATTTCTGGGAGTTTTTAATGTTGTTCCTGGCGGTGTTTTGTGGGTTTTTGGCAGAGTATAAACTAGAACATACTATTGAACATCAGCGGGAGAAAGAATATGCAAAAGCATTGTATGATGAGTTGCATGCCGACTCTATGGTATTTGCTAAAAAAATTGAGGGACGATTTGGAAAAGAAAAAGACTGCGATTATTTGGTAAGCTATATTAGAGACAGTTCTTTGACCAATTTGCCGAAAGAATTCTATACGTCATTTACTACTGTGTTCTATCTTTTTACCAGTAATACCTTTGAACCTAAAGACGGCGTATTAAACCAACTCAAAGGTTCAGGCTCTCTCAGGTATTTTAAGAGCGCCTATATCCAAAAACTATTTGGAGAATTAAGTGTGTACATCAACAATGTTCGTGACAGAAACGATCAGGAATACCAATATTTTGCCAGCCCTGTAAAGCCATTTATATTGAAGCATTATGACTTTAACTGGATGAATGAATTGAGAAAGATTGATGAAACTGCTTATAATATAGACCTCATTGCCCGTTACCGGGCAGGCAATTCTACCGTAAAGGCCGAGATATTAAATCTCTCATCTTTTGATAAGGGTGAAGTAATCAATATGATCTTGTTTTATAAAACCATGCTTGTATCAACAAGAACCCTGCCTATGAAAGATTATATTTCAACCAATCAAAAACTATTGCAAGAACTGCGTAAAGAATATCACCTGAATTAAAAACAAGAACATGAAATTGAATAAATGGCAGAAGGGCCTCCTGAAATTTTTGCTATTTGTGATTGTTGGCTTTGCCTGTGCGTTTATAAACCGCCAAATGAAAAATACCTAATGGAAGATAGTAAACACTTTGAACCGGAGCTTCCGGATGAAAATGCCGGCATGCCCGGCGGCACGCATGATGTGGCTCCCGAAGCAGAGGCCGCGGAAACATCCGCACCTGAACCAGTAACCCCTAACCTTCAACCAGCAAACGATATGGAAGTACATCATCATGCCCACGACCCCGCAGCACCTCATCACAAAAAAAACTGGAAATCCTATTTCTGGGAATTTTTAATGTTGTTCCTGGCAGTGTTCTGCGGATTTTTGGCAGAGTACCAGCTGGAGCATACTATCGAACAACAACGGGAAAAAAAATATATCCAGTTATTAGTTGAGGATTTGAAAACAGATACAACTCACCTTGAAAACTATATTTCTGAAAGAAAAGAAAAACGAGTGATGATGGATTCATTGGTTTTATTGTTAAGCACAGGTATGCACAAACAACTGGGTAATGAAACTTATTATTTTGCCCGCCATGTTTTTAAAAACCCACCTTTTGTAAGTACTGATGGAACCATGCAGCAATTAAAGAACGCCGGTAATCTCCGCCTGATTGGGAATGAAAGAATTATCAGTAAAATCCTGGCCTATGATTCAGGAGTTAAGGACCTCAAGGAATGGGATGAAGCGGATACAAGAATGAGAACTACGTTTCGGGAAATAGGTGGAACGGTTTTTAATGCCTATCAACTTTACAAGGCCATGGACTCTGCTTTTAAGTTTATACGACCAACAACCAATCCGCAATTAATAACAGACAACCAGGCAATGATTAATAACATTACTTTCCAGGTACAATACATTTCCCTAAGCTGCATGGGAAATATGAAAAGAGCAAAAGCGTTAAAAACACAAGCTGAAGGACTTATTGATTTAATAAAGAATGAATACCATCTTAGATAAATTATGGAAGAAAACACACCAGACAATCTGCCGCAAGAAAAGAAGCCAGCAAACAATGAGCAACAGTTGAACAACCCTCCAACTGATGAAGCCGTTGTACCTGCTGCAGAAAAATCAGACCTGCCTACCGGACAGGCAGACATCATAAATCCTACATCAGACATACAAGATATGGAAGTACATCATCATGCCCACGACCCCGCAGCCCCTCATCACAAAAAGAATTGGAAATCGTATTTCTGGGAGTTTTTAATGTTGTTCCTGGCTGTGTTCTGTGGGTTTTTAGCAGAGTATCAGTTGGAGCATACAATTGAAAAAGACAGGGAGAAAGTTTATATAGAAAATGTTTTGGAAGACTTAAAAGCGGATACTGCTATCTACAATAGTTATTCAAAAAACAACAAAGTGCTATTTGAATTAATTGACACACTGGTAAATCTTGTAAAAAGTGCGGAAAGAAAACAGCACGTAGGCAAACTTGCTTATACAGCACGAATGATATTACCAAAGTACAAGCCTTTATATATTACCGATCGTACTTATGACCAAATGAAAAATTCCGGAGCTTTGCGGCTAATAAGGAGCAAACAGGTGAGTAACAGTATTTCTTCTTATTATTATTCGGTTATCGACCTGAAAAAGTACAATGATGCTGCTTTTGCCTGGGGTTCGGATTATGCAATATCGATGGGAAAAATATTTGATGGAGAATTATTACTGAAAATAATTAAAGAGAATAAAGAACAACCTGCAGGGCCAGATGCTTTGCTCACTGAAGACCGGATTACACTGAATGAGTTAATTACCAGGGCCCAATATTTGTATGGTGCATTTTCATTGGGAGAAAAGATTAGCAATCAAAGAAATATTGCGGCACAACAGCTTATTTCTTTAATAGAAAAGGAATATTAGCTTGAATAAAATAGACGGGTAAAAGCACAACGCACTGGCCGGTTTGGCAATTGGGAGGGCGACGAAATTATGATTTTCGCACATTAACGTGCGCCAGGCTAACTTTTTTCCATTTGCCCTATGATTTAGTGCGGACGAAGCTTGAGAGGGTCTTGGTGATTGCAGACGTAGATGCTGATTTGCCTGCCTGACTGCCTCCGGCAGAGAGGGAAGAACAAACTTTTATTAAAGACATAAAGTACCGCTCTTCCAAATTTGATTTTCTCCTTTTCCCTTCTCCCGTCGGAGAAGGTGCCGCAGGCGGATGAGGCCGGAGAAAGAGAACCCCGCACGTGCCGGGAAGGGCGGGAAGAAAAAGCTCAGGACGTAGCGAACGTAAGCCTGAGGTATAAAACTACTAATGGTAACCGTAGTGTGGAAACGAATGTTGATGAGAAAATCAATTTTTACATTGACGCCAATGCGCATCTGCGGGATTCGATCCGAATAACGCCAAGCAATAAAATAACCAATGAACTTTTCTTTATAAATTTGGACCCGATAGATTCGGGATTACGGACTGAATTATGACTCATCAGACCTGCGGCAAACCTAGAACGTAAGCGATCAGGCTACACCGAATATTAAACTAAGAATATACATCAAGGAAAAAATAAATGAGTAATATTTTTTTAACAGGATATTGCAGGAACGAAAGACACAAAGCGATAAATGAAATACAAAATGTAGTTTCTAAACTCGGGGATATTATCGATTTTAAGTTCTTCTCAGATATTTCTTTGAGTATGGTAATTGAAATTAAGGAATGTAAAATTGATGAATTGTATAAAGACCTGCAAAACAAATTAGGCATGAACAATTTTGAATGCTTGAATTCAACATCTCAAAAGGAAAGAACCGTTTATTTAAATATTACGTTTAGATAATTAACCAGGTACACTGAAAACTTTTTATAGTTGATAAGCTAAAAAGTGGTTTCCAGTGCACCCCGTACATACTAAAGCTACGTTGGTAATTTTAGCTTCTGTTAGCAAGAAGGCAATCGGTTGAAGATAGCATGTAATACTTGCAAGGTCTTTGCAGGCTATGCAATACCGCCACGGTACAACATTAAGAAATTAAGGTTTAATAATTAAAAAAAGCAAAATATGAGACCAATAGTTTTGACTTTTCTAACTGTGATTGCAGTAACCACCGCCGAAGCACAAACCGAACAAGAAATTAAAGAGATAAAAGACAGTATTTACATTCAGGAAATCGAAAATAAACACGAACCTGATAAAGTTCTACATGCTGAACCTTTGTACATTGACCTTATACGAGATTTAGGAGCAAGGAAAGGCGAAAAAGAATGGAACGTTGGGTTAGGTTTGACTGACAACAATAATTACGACCAATATACGGCACTCGTTGAATATGAATGGGCTCCAGTAAACAGACTTGGACTTGAAGTAGAGTTGCCTTTCTCCATATATTATCCAACAAACAGAAACCAAACTGCACCAAGTAGTAAACTTAACAGCCTTAAGCTTGCTGCACAGTATTCATTTTACGTGTCCGAAAAAAATAAGACGAGTTTGGCATTTGGTTACATTCAAGAATTTGAATTCACCGAATTTAATAAATATGGTAAAGACAAGTTTTTTGAGGGAAATATTTACAACCCATTTTTTGTAGCAGCAAAAAGATGGGGAAATAATTTTCACACACTACTTTATACAGGTCCAGCATTTATACAGCATTTTTCAGACAAATCAGTACACACGAGTCAGCAGATCAATAGTAGCTGTCACTATATGATTTCAGGAACTAGAAATTTTATAGGTGTAGAGTTCAACAAGACCATTGACAAAGGAGACTTCGATATGACCATTAGACCACAAATGAGAGTAGGAATAGCAGACAATTTTTTAATTGGAATTGTGACAGGCATTCCAATCAGCAGAGAAAATGAAAGATTTAGTACATTTTTGAGACTAATTTATGAACCAGAACATAAGAAACACAGCCGCTAATAAATTGCATGCTATGTACTTTAGTTCGTTTGTGAAATAATAAGGTTATCTACATTCCTTTTGAAAGATAAAGAAATACAGGTGTTGTAAAGCTATCGCCCTCGACAGATTTTTTAACTGCCCGTCAGGTCAGGCGGGCTTATCCCAGGTGTAAATATCTTTTTGAATTAACCTATCCGGCATCCTGTGAGCAGCCGGCTGTATTTGCTCAGAATCTATGCCGGGCGGGAAACGCCTTTGGTGGCGTATAAGAAAAGGCATTCATTTCCATTTACCCCTCACTCAAAATGCCCTTAACAAGATTGGGAGTAAACAGCACATCTCATAGCTGCTATCTGTTTTGTAAATGTTTGGTGCGGGCCTGGAACAACTAGACAGGTTTAGGTATTCGAAAACGTTGCCTTTGCGGAGCATGACTTAGTATAGTGCATGTAATTTGATTTTAGATAAAGAGTAAATTAACCTCAAACAAAATCAAAAAACAACGCCGCATTTGCTGGAATGTAATCATGCACAGTCTTTAATTTAAACTAGTTTGATTGCCAATGCCCGATACCCAATACTGATAAGTCATCGGATCTTCACCCAAAGGAGCATCATCATATTTGAAGGTGACGGTGTACTTTTTACAATTGAACCCAGGCAACAGCCCTTCCTCATCATAGAACGATTGCGAGTGAACGCTATCTACATTGGAAAATTCCTGTAATAAATTCTCTGGTGACGGAATGTAATATTCTACTGTGTCTTTTCCATGGATTATAGCGTAATGAATATTTTCTTTATGGCTGTAAATAGTATATAACAGTAAGCTATCGTGCTTATTGAGATATTCCTTCCGAATATTTCCTGCTTTATAAAATATCCTACACTGTGCTACCACCATTTCATCTATTGCCTTACGTTGATTAGGGTAACTAATTTTGTATTCAACGACTCCTTCAAAGGGCTGAACTGCGGGAATAACCGGCTCATTGAGGACCAGCTTAAAAACCATAAAAATTAATGGGATTATCATGAATGCTCAACTTTAAAACTGCAGTTAAAGGGTGAATTTCTGTTAGCCATTGCAACTTACCGAAAAAAGCTACATCGGTATCCAAGAGGCTGAGGATATAAATTTTACATTGATTCCGGTTAGCTTCATTGGAGCATCAAATTAAACCCATCCAAGCCCCCACCACGCATTAAAAAAGCCCCTCAACATTATTGAGGGGCTTGTGCCCAGAACAGGATTCGAACCTGCACATCCTTGCGAACGCTGCCACCTGAAGGCAGTGCGTCTACCAATTTCGCCATCTGGGCATCTTCGAGGTTCAAGAGGTTCAAAAGTTCCAAAGGTTCAAGGTTAAACCGTTGGAAATTCCGAAGACCTGCTCAACATTTCCGATGTTGAAACCTTGAACGTTGAACCATTGAACGTTGAACCGTTGAACTTTCGAGGTTGCAAATATAAGTGCTTACACCGAAACATTAAAATCTCTCAACGCATCATTCAAGCTGGTCTTTAAATCGGTGCTGGCTTTTCGCTGACCAATGATCAACGCACAACCTACCCCGTACTCACCTGCCGGAAATTTTTTATTGTACGTTCCCGGAATCACTACGCTTCTTGCAGGTACAATGCCTTTCATTTGTATTGGCTCAGTTCCGCTCACATCAATGATCTTAGTGCTTTGCGTAAGCACCACGTTGGCTCCCAGTACTGCTTCTGTTTCTACCCTCACCCCTTCTACTACAATACAACGGCTGCCAATAAAACAACCGTCTTCAATAATCACGGGGCTGGCTTGCAAGGGCTCCAACACACCACCAATGCCCACACCACCACTTAGATGCACACCCTTTCCTATTTGAGCACAACTGCCTACGGTAGCCCAGGTATCTACCATCGTGCCTTCATCTACAAAAGCTCCGATGTTCACATAAGACGGCATCAATACTACATTTTTGGCCAGGTAGGCGCCATAACGAGCCACGGCATGTGGCACGGCACGCACGCCCAGTTCTTTGTAATTGCTTTTCAGTTTCATTTTATCGTAAAATTCAAATGGCGGCAGGGTAAAGGTTTCCATTTGCTGAATGCCAAAATACAAAAGGATGGCTTGCTTCACCCATTCGTTCACCTGCCAGCTTCCACTAACCGGCTCGGCTGTACGCAGCCTGCCTTTGTCTACTTCTTCTATCACATCCCTGATAGCTTGTATATATTTTTCGTCCTTAAGTAAGGCACGGTCATCCCAAACGGTTTGTATCAGTATTTTTAAATCCATGGTTATTTTTTTTGCAAACTTAAGTACTTCTCTTAAACATCAAATGTTTTACCCTTCTCGCTGTTAGAAGTTATATTTGCGCCAGCAAAATTTATTAAACCAGCATTACCATGCGGATAGGATTTGACGCCAAAAGGGCTTTTCAAAACAGCACAGGGCTGGGCCACTACAGCCGCACCCTGCTTAGCTCGCTGGCCCGCTACTATCCTGCAAACGAATATTACCTCTTTGCCCCAAAGCTTACCCCCAGGTTTGGCAACGGCCATCATCCTTTTAAAATAGTTTTACCTGCACGTTTTCCTTACAATCTATTTCCCGCAGCATGGCGCAGCCACGGCTTGGTTAAAGATCTAAAGGAAAATAGTATTGACCTGTACCACGGCCTGAGTAATGAAATACCAATGGGTATACAGACGTCGGGCATTCCTTCCGTGGTTACCATACACGATCTTATTTTTGAAAGGTTTCCGCAGCAGTACAACAAAATAGATGTGCTGATTTACCGTAAAAAGTTCAAACATGCCTGCAAGCATGCCAGCAGTATTATTGCCATTAGCCAGCAAACAAAAGATGATCTCGTACGTATTTACAAAGTTCCATCGGATAAAATAACGGTGTGCTACCAGAGTTGCGATGAAAGCTTTAGCACGCCGGTGGCTTTACCGCAACAAGAATTGATCAGGGTATTGTATCATCTCCCTCAGCGCTTTTTCCTAAGCGTCGGTTCTATCATAGAAAGAAAAAGTTTGTTAACCATCTGTAAAGCCATGCTGTTGCTAAAAGACAGGTTAAACATACCCCTCGTTGTAATTGGTAATGGAGGTGCTTACAAGCTGAGGGTACAAAAATTTATCGAAGAAAATAATTTGCAGGAACGCATCATTTTTCTTTCAGACAATGCCGAGGCCAAGAATAATGAAGGCTTTAAAAGCTCTGCACATTTTCCTGCTATTTACCAAATGGCAGAAGCCCTGATCTACCCTTCTAGTTTTGAGGGTTTTGGCATCCCGGTGCTGGAGGCACTAAGTAGTGGTTTACCCGTTATTACTTCCAACGTTTCGTGCATGCCAGAGGCAGGTGGCGATGCTGCTGCCTACATAGACCCCTACAATGCAGAAACCTTATCTTTAACAATGGAGGCTATTGCCACGGATAAGAGCCTGGCTGCTACCATGTCTGCCAAAGGCCTAAAGCATGCAGCAAATTTTTCTACCGATAAAACTGCCGCCGCAATTATGCAGGTTTATAAAAAATTAGTTCCATGATATTTGATGAAGACATAGAAGCTGCGGTAAACGTATTAAGAAGTGGTGGGCTTATTTTATACCCTACTGATACGGTATGGGGTATAGGCTGCGACGCAACCAACGACAAAGCTGTAGAAAAAATCTATGGTTTAAAAAATAGAAATGAAGAAAAAAGCATGATCATATTGGTGGCAGAAGAAACACAAATCCTGCATTACACAGGCGAGGCCACCCCGGTCATATTCGATTACATCAAAGGCATTCATAAGCCTACTACAGTAATTTATGAAAAGGCACAGAGCCTGGCTAAAAACCTGGTGAACAAAGATGGCAGCATAGGCATCCGCATTGTAAAAGATGAATTCTGCCAGGCACTCCTCAGGGCGTTTGGCAAAGCCATTGTTTCTACCTCATCCAACATTAGCGGCTACCCACCACCGTCATTCTTCCGGGATATAGATATGTCCATAAAAAACGGTGTTGACTATATAGTGCAACACCGTCAAGACGATTTAATAGTGGCTTCACCCAGCACCGTAGTAAAACTGGCAGAGGATGGAACCATTAAAGTAATCAGGCCTTAATTAAAATAAAGCATAACCAACCCCAACCTGGATATTTTGATTTTTCCATTTATCCTGGTTGTCTATATCATTAATATTGTTCAGTCCTACTGCATATCTTCCGTAAATCCGCAGTTTAGAAATATTTAGTTGCAAACCGCCCACCATGCTAAAGTCGCCGCTGGAAAATGCAGCCTGTCCGTTTTTAAGAAGGTTTTTATCATTGTCAATTAAGATGCCGTATTGAGGGCCTACCTGCAGGGCTACAAAAGGATTGGGATTGTAAGTAAGAAAAAGCGGGATTTTCAAGTACTGGAGTTTCACATTTTTTACTGAGTTAAAATCATACACTGTACTAAACTTACTGCTGGTATCTACTTTTACGGAGCTGAATAAAACTTCAGGCTGTATCCCCCATTTTTTATTAAACTTAAGTTGGGCAAATGCACCAGCATGGTATCCGTAACTGAATTCGTCGGCAAAGGCTTTGCCCTCAATTTTGTGAATTTCCGCACCGGCTTTTATGCCTGCTTCAAAATCCTGCGCTACAACAGTTGATACGCTTGTGCCTAAAATTAATGCTGCTAAAAGAAGTTTCATTTTCATAATTGGTATAGTTTGATTTTTTTATTTTCAAGTTATATGCCAATGTTTAAAAAGCGTTCCCCGGCCTTGTTGCTTAACAAAAATTTCTCAACATTTTGGATATACCAAACACCAAACTTCAAAGTAATAACCATTCGTAAACTTTAAACCCCTACCTTTGCGCCGATTTTAGAATTTCTGAGAATTACATGACATGCCCAGATTGCTGTTGACAGCAGGTATCAAAAACAGTTGATACCATTAGATAATTTCTTTCTACAACGGCCAGACGCATAACATGTGACCATCAAAAACCTTTTTTTTGACCACATGTGCTTTTTTGCGATGGCATCAGCCCGGTCTTTATTTTAAAAATTTATACAATGAATGCATTTGAAGCATTAGGCCTCAACGAAAACATCGTTAAGGCAACAACAGATTTGGGTTTTACAGAACCCACTCCTATCCAGGTACAGGCAATTCCTGTACTATTGTCGGGCACCACAGACTTTGTGGGTCTTGCCCAAACCGGTACTGGTAAAACAGCAGCATTTGGTTTACCGCTATTGCAATTGATGAATGCTGCAGATAAATTTCCGCAAGCCTTAATCGTTTGCCCTACCAGGGAATTGTGTTTACAAATCACCAACGACCTGGTTGCTTTTTGCAAGCACAGCAAGGGTGTAACTGCTGAACCAGTTTACGGTGGTGCATCTATAGTTATGCAGATCCGCAATCTTAAAAGAGGTGTGCAAATAGTAGTTGCCACTCCTGGCCGCCTGATTGATCTGATAGAAAGAAAAGCTATTGACCTGCAAAAGGTAAAATATGTAGTGTTGGATGAAGCCGATGAAATGTTGAACATGGGCTTTAGAGACGATATTGATTTTGTACTGAAGAATACCATCAACAGGGAAAGCATCTGGTTGTTTAGTGCCACCATGCCGCCAGAAGTGAGGGCCATTGCCAAGAACTTTATGGAAAACCCTAAAGAGATTACAGTAGGTAAAAAGAACAGTGGTAACGTAAACATCGATCACCAGTTTTTTGTAGCCCCTGCGCATAGCCGTTATGAAACATTAAAACGCCTCATAGATTTTAACCCTGGCATGTATGGTATCATTTTCACCCGTACCAAAGCCGATGCACAAGACATCAGTGAAAGACTGTCTAAGGCAGGATACGAAATTGAAGCATTGCATGGCGACCTTACGCAACAACAAAGGGACAGGGTGATGGGCCGTTTTCGTACCAAAGCGCTGCAGTTGCTTATTGCAACAGATGTGGCTGCACGTGGTATAGATGTAGATGGCATCAGTCATGTAATAAACTACGAGTTACCCGATGATATTGAAGTGTACACCCACAGAAGTGGCCGTACAGGCAGGGCTGGTAAAACCGGTATCTGTTTGTCTATCTGCCATAGCAGGGAAACTTTCAAAATCAGGACGCTGGAGAAAATGGTGAATGCACAGTTTCATAAACTAGACATACCAAGTGGCAAAGATGTTTGTCGCAAACAGTTTTTCCATTTTATGGATAAGTTAATCAGCACAGATATTTCAAATGGTGATTATGAAACTTACCTGCCAGACCTAATGACGAAATTTGAAAATGTAAGCAAAGAAGAAGTGTTGCAAAGGGTTGCCGCTTTAGAATTCGACCATTTTTTAAAGTATTACGAAAATGCAGAAGACCTCAACGCACCTGGCGCAGGCCGCAGCACTCGTGAAAGGTTTGACGGCAGCGCAACCAGGGATGATAGCAGCCGTAAAGACCGCACCAGCTTTAACCGCAGGGACAATGGCTTCACTAGGTTGTTTGTAAACCTGGGTACCAAAGATGGTTTCTACAAAGCAAGCTTTTTGCAATTCATATTAGACGAAAGCAATCTTAAAAAAGAAGTGCTGGGTAAAATTGATATCCGTGATATGAACACATGGGTAGAAGTAGACCAGGCCAATGCTGCCAAGATGATCAAAGCATTGGATGGCAAACGCTACAACAACCGCACTGTGAGAATGAATGAAGCAGATGGTGGTTTTAAAAGAGCCGGCGACGAAGGTGGAAATTCCAGCGAAGGCAGGGGCAATCGTGAAGAAGGTAGAAAAAGGACTTACGCTCCAAGAGAAAGAAAAGCAGATTAAAATAAAATTTGAAAGGCCGGTTTTTTAACCGGCCTTTTTTTGCTTTCCATTGCAATAGCAATGGGCATTTAGGCGTAGAATATTTTTTGTGCTCAGGCCTGATTCAACACATAATTGGTACTCCTTCCCCCAGCAGCTTCTTTGATGAGCACTTCCCTTTCAACCAAATCATTGATATCTCTTACGGCTGTATCTGCAGAACACTTCGCCATCTTTGCCCATTTAGAAGAGCTCAGTTTCCCCTCTATTCCATCCAGCAGTTTATTCAACATCAATAATTGTCGCTTGTTGAATATGGTCTCTTTGTGCTGCTCCCAAAAATTTGCTTTGGTCATTACTGATTGTAAAGACTGATCAGTAGCACTCAATGCTCTTTGCAAACATTGCAAAAACCATTGCAGCCATTTGGTTATGTTGAGAGTATTTTGTTGTGTATGTTCCAGCATATCGTAATAAGAATTTCGTTCTTTTCGTATTTGCGCACTCATGCTGTAAAAACGATGGTGATTATGATCCGCCCTCGCCAGTTGCATATCTGCAATGGCACGGGCTATACGACCATTGCCATCATCAAAGGGGTGTATGGTTACAAACCACACATGCGCAACCGCTGCTTTTAAAACCGGGTCTATATTTATGGTTGAATTGAACCATTGTAAAAATGTATTCATCTCATCTCCTAGTTGAGCGGAATCAGGCGCCTGGTAATGCAGTTTCTCTTTTCCCATGGCGCCAGAAACTACCTGCATAGGATCCCCGGTTGTGTTATTTCTCCAGGCACCTGTTACTATTCTATGCATTCCACTTCTACCTGTTGGAAATAGTGCAGCATGCCAGCCAAACAAACGTTCGGCAGTTAACTCAGTCTTGTATAGCTGCGTTGCATCCAGCATCATCTCCACCACACCTTCCACGTTTCTATCTACAGCTACCAATCCGCCAATATCCATTCCCAGCTTTTTTGCTATGGAAGATCTTACTTCTTCGGAATTAAGTAGTTCACCTTCTATTTCGCTGGACTTTAAAACATCTAAAGTGAGGTTTTCTAAACTTGCTTCTGCCTGTAAGGCAAATCCCAAGGCTTCCATTTTACCCATCATACGGCCCTGCTGAAAACGGACAGTTGCCAGCAATCCAGTTAACTTTTCCTGCTCCCATTCAAAAGCAGGCCAGCCTTTTATTTGATAGATATAGGTAGCCATTTACCGCAAAATATGCGGTGAATATAGTACTTATTTGCTGCAAAGGAAATTATTCTTCGCAAATAGTGCGGCGAATAAGGGACTTATTCGCCGCATTTCTACCTTTTTACTAAAGGTCATATAATATAAAAATCCACTCAAACATAGAGTTTATAGCTACTGAAGCATTTTAGGCAAGGAGTGTTAAACCAATTCTATCACCGTTATTTCAGGTAACACACCCACCCGGCCGGGATAACCAATAAAACCAAAACCACGGTTTACATACAATTTTTGACCATCGCCTTCGTACAAGCCAGCCCACTGCTTGTACATGTATTGCACCGGGCTCCATTTAAAACCAGGTATCTCTACACCAAATTGCATTCCGTGGGTATGGCCGCTTAGCATAAGGTCTACATCTTTATACAAGGTTTTTACTTCGGCTTCCCAATGGCTGGGGTCGTGGCTCATCAATATTTTAAAAGGGTACTGTTCTGCACCAGCATGTGCGGCAGCCATTTTTCCGTGCTTGGGAAAACGCCCCTTGGCACTCCAGTTTTCAATACCTATCACTGCTATTTGCTCTTGTCCTTTTTCTAATACCACGTGTTCATTCATCAACAATCTCCAACCCATATCTGCATGCACCTTTTTCAAATTTTCGAGGTTTTGTTCCTTGCTTACTCCATTAATCGGCCATTGTACGTAGTCTCCATAATCATGATTGCCTAAGGTGGAAAATACACCCATGGGTGCTTTCACTTTGGCGAATACATCTTTCAAAAAATCCATTTCAGTTGCCTGGTCGTTTACAAGATCGCCTGTAAAAAGGATCAGGTCTGGCTTTTCGGCAAGTATTTTATTTACCCCGGCTTCCACGGCTTTCTTGTCTAAAAGGCTGCCGCTATGAATATCACTGATGTGCACAATCTTTAGCCCCTTGAAAGCTTCCGGAAGATTTTCATACGAAAGTTGTAACCTTTTAATATCGTAGTTGTATTTGTTACTGAAGCCATAAACAAGGCTGCTGAACAGGGTTCCGCCAACTGCTATACCCAACCAGCTTAAAAATACGGAGCGACTAATGCCCTCGCCGCTCATTTTTTCTACCTCGGTATTGTTGAACAATAGTTTGCCGGCAGCCCATTGAATACCGCGGCGAAGATCATCGGCCAGAAAAAATATCATGGCCGTTAATTTGGCCAAAAAAAGTCCTATGATGGTAGCAAATAAGTAAGACCGGGTTTTCTTACCCAATACTTGTGGTTCCGTAAAAACAAAAAGGAGAAACCCGGCCACGGCAAGCGCAGTGACGGTCCAATAAACAGCCCCAATAATAAGCTTTACTTTAGGCGAAGTTGCGTGCGACACTGTTTTGATAGCCTGGTAAAAGTAAAAATCGAGCGCCAGCATAATGCTGATAAATAATAAAACTCCAAGGGGTGAACGCATATTTTTAGATTGAAAGTAGTCTTAAAACTGAATAAATTCGGCCAATTGTGTTTGAATGGCCTGAAGCGTATTTTGATCGGTAAACTGGTAATCCTTGTTCATAAGCTTGTCTACAAGGCTTATAGGTAGCCGATTGGGATGAACCAGCATTTTCATGTGCAGCAATACACCGGTGAGGTGCTCCATTCCCCTAAGATTGCCTGCCCTACCAGTAGATACCCCCACCAGTAACACCTTTTTGTGCCACCAAGCATGCTTAACAGCACTGTTGTCTATCATCAACTTGAGAATGCCGGGGTAAGAACCGTTGTACTCTGGCATAAGAATGATGAACTTGTTTGCAGGCACCAGCAATTGCTGTTCGGCCTCTATAAAGGGTGCGTCCCTTACGGTACAATCAATGCTATCGAGCGAATAAATGCTTGCTTCCTGCTCAAACTGGTCCTTTAAAATTCTTTGGTATTCACTAGCTACCCTACGGGTATTGTTGTCTTCTCTACTTGATCCTGATATAATTGTTAACATGAATGTGTTTTAATTGCTCGCTTATGCTGCTTCTACAACGTTGGCGGATTAGTATTTGTTCCAATTTTATACCGATTAACTAATTTTGCCAACTTGACACATTTTGAGCATTTACCGTGAAATTATTCCGATGTTTGCCAAATTGCTGGAACCCATCGCCATTGGTTACAAGAGGTAGCGGAAACCAATCCACCGAAATTAAGAACAACAATCAAAAAACTGTAAGAAAAGCATGGCAAGAATTATAGGAATCGCCAATCAAAAAGGAGGCGTAGGAAAAACAACCACAGCAATTAACCTGGCGGCAAGTCTTGCCATTTTAGAATACAAAACGCTTTTGGTAGATGCAGACCCGCAGGCCAATAGTACAACGGGCACTGGTTTCGACTTGCATAATATTACCAAAAGCCTTTACGACTGCATGGTAAATGAAGCCGAAGCAAGTGAGGTATTACTTAAAACAGCCATCCCCTGCCTGGACCTGATCCCCTCTCACATCGACCTGGTAGGAGCCGAAATAGAAATGATCAACTACCCCAACCGGGAAAGTGTACTTAAAAGAATACTGGAACCTCTTAGAGAGCAATACGATTTTATTATCATCGATTGTTCGCCCTCCCTGGGGCTGATAACAGTAAATGCGCTGGTGGCAGCCGATAGTGTTGTAGTGCCCGTGCAAACTGAATTTTTTGCATTGGAAGGCCTGGGAAAACTGCTTAATACAGTAAAGATTGTTCAGAACCGCCTCAATACTGAGCTTAAAATAGAGGGTATTTTAATGACGATGTATGATGGCAGATTGCGGTTGTGCAACCAGGTGGTGAGCGAAGTGAGGCGCCATTTTGAAGAGATGGTTTTTGAAAGTATCATCCATAGAAATACAAGGTTAAGCGAAGCTCCTAGTTTTGGCAAACCAGTTATTCTTTACGACAGCGACAGCAAGGGCGCCATCAACTATTTAAATCTTGCAAAGGAAATTTTGCAGAAGAATAACCTGACCAAAATAAACCAGGCAGACAAAATAATGAGCTAAAGCCCGTCTGTTGCCCTCAACTTACAATTTTAAATGTGTGCATTAGCCAATCGGCTGGTGATAGAATACCAAATTGAATTTTATGAGTTTACCCAATAAAAAAGATGCACTAGGCAAAGGAATCCGCAGCCTCTTGCAAAATATTGATTCGGATCTTAAAAATGCTTCGGGCGAATTAAAAAAAGAAGTGATTGAAAAATCTACCTCTGTTGCACGCATTCCGCTAGACCAGATTGAAACCAATCCGAACCAACCGAGAAAAGATTTTGATGAAACTGCCTTGAGCGAATTGGCTGCTTCCATTAAAATGCACAACATCATTCAGCCGCTCACGGTAATGCCTGCAGCTAATGGCAAATACAGGTTGATAGCTGGTGAACGCCGTTTTAGGGCATCTAAGATTGCGGGCCTTAAAGATGTGCCGGTTTATGTAAGGGAAACGAACAACAGCCAGCTATTGGAATTGGCCTTGCTGGAAAACTTGCAAAGAGAAAACCTTAATGCTATAGAAATAGCCCTTAGTTATAAGCGCCTCATGGAAGACCTCGAGTACACCCAGGAGCAGGTGGCCGAGCGCATGGGCAAAGAAAGAAGTACGGTTACCAATTACATCCGGTTATTAAAACTACCGCCAGATATTCAGGTGGCGGTGAGAAACGGTGTAATTAGTATGGGTCACGCAAGGGCTTTGATCAACGTAGATGTGGTGGACAAACAGCTCTTCATTTTTTCTGAAATCAAAAACAAAGGACTATCTGTGAGGCAGACAGAGGATTTGGTAAGAAGAATGTACACAGGATCCGCGGCTGTTAAAACAAGCCTAAAACCAACCCTACCCCCAGCTTATAAAAAAATTGAAGATAATTTAGCATCGCAGTTTGGCACAAAAGTCGTTCTAAGCCATACGAAGAAAGGCAACGGCAGCATTTTGCTGGAGTATTATTCCCTGGAGGAGCTCAATGCTTTATTAGAAAAACTGAATGTAAAAATAAGTTGAAGCTTACAAAAAAAATAGGATTGGTTTTGATGCTCTGCATGGCTGTTGGCTTTGCAGGTCTTGCTCAAAATACGGATAGCAAAAAAGATTCGCTCCGCATAATGACGAGCCCGGTTTTACAAATGAAAACTAAAGACAGCATTAAAAAATACGACCCCAACGTAGCCGTTCGCCGGTCGCTTATTTTACCTGGCTGGGGCCAGGCCACCAATAAAAAATATTGGAAAATTCCGCTGGTGTACGGTGCACTTGGTACTACAGCTTTCATTTTCTTCAAAAATATTAGTCAATACAAAGATGCCAAAAACGCTTACATCCTGGCTACAGATACGTTTCCTGGCAATGATATCCTTATTAAGCAACCGTACTTTAGCGTAAAAGATCAACCTGAGCGCATCAGGGTTTTCAGAAATGCCGTGCGGCAAAACATTGATTACTCCGTATTATTTTTCATTGCATTTTGGGGCCTCAACGTGGCAGATGCTGCAGTAGATGCCCATCTAAAAACCTTTGACGTAAGCGATGAATTAAGTCTGCGCATCAAAGGCGGCTACAGCCCCATGGCAAACACCAACGGCCTTAGCCTTGTGCTGCACATCGGCCGCTAGCACCCACCCCTGCGCCGGCTTCAGGCAGATGAAGTATATTGCAACTTCAAGTTTAAAAATTTAGAAAAGATGAACGATGTTCTTAAACTGGCTTTGATAGGTTATGGCAAAATGGGTAAAGCTATTGAAGAAATAGCTTTGCAAAAGGGACATAGCGTGCTACTGAAAATAGATGCAGACAACCAGGGAGATTTGAACCGGGCCAATTTGCAGCAGTGCGATGTTGCGATTGAGTTTACCAGCCCGCATTCGGCTGTACAAAATATAAAGACCTGCATGGATGCGGGCATCCCGGTTATCAGCGGCTCCACAGGCTGGCTGGATCAATGGGAAGAAGTAAAAAATTATTGCGACGAACAAAAAGGCAGCTTATTGTACGCCAGCAATTTTAGCATTGGCGTTAATATTTTTTTCGAGGTAAATAAAAAATTGGCGTCGCTAATGGCTCCGCACAAAGATTATGAAGTGGAGATTGAAGAAATACATCATACAGAAAAAAAAGATGCGCCGAGTGGCACTGCCATTACTATTGCAGAGCAAATCCTGGATTATTATCCTCTGAAAAAAAATTGGGTGAATGAATTATCAAATAACCAGGCTGAGTTAAGTATTGTAAGCAAGAGGATAGATCCTGCGCCGGGTACCCATCTTGTAAAGTACCATTCCACCATTGATGATATAGATATTATACACACCGCTCACAACCGAAAGGGGTTTGCAAGTGGGGCAGTACTGGCCGCAGAATTTATGGCCGGCAAAACTGGCATTTTTACAATGAAGGATGTCTTGGGTTTTTAGAAAGGGATCATAAGCTTACAAAATGATTGCCTCTTGAACATGGAAAATCATGTTGAATTTAGTACCCGCATTCACCTATAAAAAAAACCGCCCCTGGTGGAGCGGCTAATGTCTTCAAAAAAAGATAATTAATTCCCGAATGTATAGCCTAACCGGATATTAACGAGGCCGAAAGAACCGCTTTTGCTATAACCATCATAGGCTGCACTTACATCAATCATGGGGCTAAGAAAGTAGCCTGCACCAATAGAGTAAGCAGTTGCCGACCGTGAATCAGCCCCTTTGGTTTTCAAAATCCCTACACCCACTTTACCTCCAAGGTAAAACGCAGGGGCTGGAAAAAAACGTAGACCTGCCCTGATAGGAATGATCGATAAATCTTCAAACCCGTCCTTTCCAAACAAACTCGTATAGCCTGCATCGCCGGTTATAGCTATATTGTCAGCAATACCATATTGCCCCAACAAATCGAAGCCCGCTCCAATACTGGTACTATTAAGGTTGCTTAGGGGAATGGCAAGATTGCCCCCGACACCAATTTTAAATCCTCTGATTCCAGCACCGCCCTGGGCGCTTACCGCAAAAGATGCAATCATAATGGTTGCAATAAAAAATAGTTTTTTCATAATAAGTAGTTTTTTGTTTTGAAATATCTAGCCCAAATTGTGCACCGAAGCCGACGCAGGAAATTTTCAATATTTCCAGTTTCATATCAGGCAGATAAAGCTATTCAAAAACTATGCCCGGCAAAAAAGCATCAACTTATTTGCTCTCAGAAAACTTACCCTTGCATCAATTCCAATACTTTCTTCGCCCCCGATTATTACCAAATTTTATATTTTCTCTTACACTACCCAGCCTTCTTGCATTACCAAAAACTGCCACGGCTTCAGGGAGTGGGGTCCCCAACCGGATAGCAGCAATGTGACTACCCAATTTTAAAAACTCCTTAACTTTGCCGCATGGAAAATTACCTGCCGGAACTTTTTAAGCATCAACAATACTACAACAATAATTTTTTTCTGATTGCAGGCCCCTGTGTAGTGGAAAGTGAAGAACTGGTTATGGAAGTAGCAGAAAGAGTAAGTTCCATTTGCCGAAGATTGCAGATACCCTATATTTTTAAAGCATCTTACCGAAAGGCCAATCGTACCAGCGCTTCTTCCTTTATGGGCATTGGCGACGAAGAAGCGATGAAGTTGATTAAAAAAGTGGGTGATCGTTTTTCTCTGCCAACAACAAGTGATATTCATTCGCATGAAGAAGCTGCTATTGCAGCCGAATATGTAGACATCTTACAAATACCTGCTTTTTTGTGCAGACAAACAGACTTGCTGGTTGCCGCTGCCCAAACAGGCAAAATTGTAAACGTAAAAAAAGGCCAGTTTCTAAATGGCCCGTCTATGAAATTTGCTGTAGATAAAATTAAAAATGCCGGCAACAACAAAGTAGGTTTAATTGAAAGAGGAAATAGTTTTGGTTACCAGGACCTGGTAGTTGATTACCGTAACATTACCTGGATGAAAGAAATTAATGTTCCCGTAATTATGGATTGTACGCATTCTTTGCAGCAACCTAACCAGGCGGCTGGTGTTACCGGAGGCAATCCTGAATTGATAGAAACGATTGCCAAAGCGGCCATTGCAACAGGTGCAGATGGTTTGTTTATAGAAACACACCCCAACCCTGCCGTTGCTAAAAGTGATGGTGCCAACATGCTTCAATTAGATTTGCTGGAGCCCTTGCTGGAAAAACTGGTCCGCTTAAGAGCGGCTTTGTAAAGTGTGGCTTTGTGGTAAACCTTGTTTCAGCTACATCTTATTGACGAAGGGGATTTCTTTTTCTGCTGAAAATATAATGTTTGACGTTCATCCAAAAAGCTACAAAAAGATAGATGATGAGCGGAGAGCCCATAGTAAGAAACGAAATATAAATAAAATATTTTCTAATGGTTGTAGTAGCTATACCCATCTTTTCGCCGATGGCTTCGCATACTCCGAATACATGCCATTCAATAAAATATTTAAACCGGTTCATTTATTAAAATTAAACAGATTTAACTAATAACAAGCACTTTAATTAGTGAGTGAGTTTCAGTAAATTTGCTATTCACACATAATAAGTTGCCCGTTTTAACCCAAATAGTAATAAATAAATGCGCCAGCTTAAAACGGCAGGCGCAAAATGGGCGCTTGATCACCAATTATTTCACCTAATATCTCTCTTCTATGGCTTTCGACATTGAAATGATCAAAAAAGTTTACGCAAACTTTCCTTCCCGTATTGCTGCAGCCCGCCAGGTTGTGGGCAAACCACTTACACTTACCGAAAAAATATTATATGCACATTTATGGCAGGGTGATGCTACGCTGGAACAAGAGCGGGGAAAGAGTTATGTAGATTTTGCACCAGATCGTGTTGCTATGCAGGATGCAACGGCACAGATGGCCCTGCTTCAATTTATGCAAAGTGGACGTACCCAGGTAGCAGTACCAAGTACGGTGCATTGTGATCATTTGATTGAAGCCAAAGTAAACAGTAAAACAGATTTGGACCGTGCGGTAACGGAAAGCAGTGAAGTGTATGATTTCCTGGCATCGGTTTCAAACAAATATGGGATTGGATTTTGGAAGCCCGGCGCTGGTATAATTCACCAGGTAGTGTTGGAAAACTATGCCTTCCCGGGTGGTTTGATGATTGGTACCGACAGTCATACTGTAAATGCAGGCGGCCTTGGAATGATAGCAATAGGCGTGGGTGGTGCCGACGCCTGCGATGTGATGGCAGGCCTTCCCTGGGAATTGAAAATGCCCAAACTGATTGGAATAAAATTGACCGGTAAATTGAATGGCTGGACGGCTCCCAAAGATGTAATTCTAAAAGTTGCCGGTATCCTTACCGTAAAAGGTGGAACGGGTGCTGTGGTTGAATATTTTGGCGAAGGCGCTACAAGCATGAGTTGCACGGGTAAAGGCACTATTTGTAATATGGGTGCCGAAATTGGTGCTACCACTTCTACCTTTGGATACGACGACAGCATGAGCCGTTATTTGAAAGCTACCGGCCGTGCAGAAATTGCTGCCATGGCAGATAGCATTAAAGATTCATTGACTGGTGATGCAGAAGTATACGCCAACCCTGAACTTTATTTTGACCAGGTTATTGAATTAAACCTGAGCGAACTGGAACCCCATTTAAACGGTCCTTTTACACCCGATCTTGCTACGCCAATTTCTAAAATGAAAGAAGCTGCTGCTACCAACGGATGGCCCACAAAAATTGAAGTGGGGTTAATTGGAAGTTGTACCAACTCTTCTTATGAAGATATAAGCCGTGCCGTTAGTCTTGCAAAACAAGTTTCAGATAAAGGATTAAAACTACAATCGGAATTTACCATCACACCGGGTAGTGAACTTGTTCGTTACACTATTGAAAGAGATGGTTTCTTAGAAACTTTTAATAAAATTGGTGCTACTGTTTTTGCCAATGCATGCGGACCTTGTATAGGTATGTGGGCACGGGTGGGTGCAGAGAAGGCAGAGAAAAATACCATCGTTCACAGCTTCAACCGAAACTTTGCAAAACGTGCAGATGGCAACCCCAATACTTTTGCGTTTGTGGGTTCTCCTGAAATTGTAACAGCCATGGCCATTGCAGGAAGTCTGAATTTTAACCCCCTGACAGATACATTGACCAATGATAAAGGCGAACAGGTAAAACTGGATCCGCCTTATGGGGATGAGTTGCCGGTTAAAGGTTTTGCAGTTGAGGATGCCGGTTACCAGCAGCCCGCCGAAGATGGCAGTGGCGTGCAGGTAATTGTTTCTCCAGATAGTAAACGCTTACAATTATTGGATCCTTTTGCAGCATGGGAAGGCACTGATTTAAAAGGATTAAAATTGCTGATTAAAGCAAAAGGAAAATGTACCACCGATCATATTTCAATGGCGGGCCCATGGCTTAAATTCCGTGGGCATCTTGATAATATCAGTAACAATATGTTGATAGGCGCACTGAATTATTTTAATGAAAAAACAGACTTGGTGAAGAACCAGTTAACGGGTGAATATGGTACCGTTCCTAATACCCAGAGAGCTTACAAAGCTGCCGGCATCGGTACTGTGGTAGTGGGAGATGAGAACTACGGAGAAGGTTCATCCAGGGAGCATGCGGCTATGGAGCCACGTCACCTTGGTGTAAGAGCTGTACTCGTAAAATCATTTGCACGCATACATGAAACCAACCTTAAAAAGCAAGGTATGCTTGGTTTGACTTTTAATGATAAAGCAGATTATGAAAAATTCCTGGAAGATGATACCATTGATATCATTGGCTTAGCGGAGTTCACTCCGGGCAAACCCCTGGCAATGGTGTTGCACCACTGCGATGGAACGACCGACATCATTACTGTAAATCATACTTACAATGAACAGCAGATAGAATGGTTTAAAGCAGGTGCTGCATTAAATATCATTCGCAGAGATTTTGCAGAAAAAAATAAATAAAGACTGACCGGACTGGCCAGTCTATCATGAAAAAAGTTGCAGCGTTTGTTGCAACTTTTTTTATTTGGTAACCGGCATTTAATCATTGAGCATCATTCCTGTCTGCTGGCCGCAGTCAGGCAGGGTTGCGTCCGCCCCGACGAGCATGGCGGAACTCGGGGTCGCAGTCTTGTGCGGCCTACCATTGGGCAACATTATAGCCCAATATTAAGATTCCTGAGTTACATCGCTTCAAAAAACAGGAAATATTACTACTAAAGGCGAGAGACTTAAAATAAAGTTTAAACTATGAATCGCTGACTATCTATCGTAGTGAAATCTGCACTGCAAAATATGTAATCTCTTATCCCTAATTGCATATACCAGGCGGTGTTCGTCATTTATTCTCCTGCTCCAGCAACCTGAGTAATTTCCTTTAAGCGGCTCCGGTTTACCAATGCCTTTAAATGGTGAGCGAAGCGTATCTTTTACCAGGTCGTTTATCCGTTGCAATATTTTTTTATCAGCTTCCTGCCAATACAGGTATTGGTCCCAGGCTAATGTTTGAAAAACAAGTTCCATTATTTTTCAATCAATTTTCGTTTTACAAATTTACCATTGTTCATTTCATCAATAGCGGCATCTAATTGGTTTCTGTTTTCTTTAGTACTGGTAAGGTATAGTGTTTCCTTCATACTGTTGTATTCATCCAAACTCATCACAACCACATTTTTTCCCTTGCTCCTGGAAACAATTACAATATCGCCATCATCATTTACTGCATTCAGGCTTTCAGCCAGGCTTTTCCTAAATTCACTATAATTTACGACCCTCATATAAGTACCTATTTAAGTACTAAATTAGCAAATTTCCATTGAAAGAAAAAGAAAATATTTACCAATCTTATCAAACGCCCTGGGTTTAGTCCTTATTCCACCTCAAACATTTCACATAGCATTTTATAAAGAACAGGATGCTTTTCTTCGAGCAACGCTGGTCTTTCAAAAAAATACTCCGCCACTACTGCAAAGAATTCTGCTTTATTTGTTAACCCGTATGAGTCAATATCGGATTTACCCTGGATTATCTGCTGCATTTTTTTATGCATCAGCTCCAGCCATGGCAATACATACTGCTTGTCCAGCAAAAGGTCCGGAATGCCATCTGTTTCTCCATCAGACTTATCTATAAGGTGTACAAATTCATGGATAGCTGTATTGCGCTTGTCTGACTGGTTGCTGAAACCCTGCCGCAAAGCAGATTTAGAAAGCAACATACTGCCCTCAAACGGACCAGTACCTACCAATCCCAGGATATTTCTGTCGGCATTCCCTTTGGTTTCGAACTGCATATTAATGGCATCTGCATACAACAGTACTTCCCTAAGGTTATGGTACTTCCACTTCGTAAAATAAAAGATGGGAATCACCGCCGCTGAGGCAACCAATAATTTATCTAGCTTATCTACCGGCGTATCAACACCCGTGATCCTTGTGTGGGATAAAAAATAGCGAACGTCTTCTTCAAACTGGATCTTTGCTTCTGAAGAAAGCCTGGTATAGAACAGCACATTTTCTTTAAGCAGACCAGGATCAAATTCCTCCACATCTGCGTTAACAGTTTTTTTACTGCGGGCGCCAAAAAAATAATAAACGATGAATATTGCGATAGCTATTAAAAGAATGAGTGGAACCATGGTACTTTTTACTTTTTTAAATTGGGGGTTTAAAAACATCTAATCTGTTGCGTCAAACCAAATTTTCTTATCATCCTTCCAGTCGCCATTGTAATTAATGGTGAGTTCTTCTCCTGCTGCAATATCTTTCACCGTTTTTATCATGATGGTATGTTCTTCAAAGTCCATAAAATAATCGCAGTTGCTTTCGTAGCTGTGGTTGTAGATGGGTACAAGGCCCAGGGCCATACAGCACTCTTCTTCCTGGGGACCCCATTCAAAAATATAATCGTGCAGCAAGGTCTTGTCCAGGTGTATCCTATCTTCCCTTGTCATCACAATCACCGGCGACTCTTCAACCGCCGTATCTGCCTTGAGGGGTACAGAAGTAAATACACCCCTACCCTTTGCTTTGGTGGGCTGCACGGAAAGAAATTGGCTCAACATATTTTTCAATTTGTTTAAAAAAGTTACATTGCAAAGTGGTTAACGAAAATAATCATTTGAAGCATGTTAAATCAAACAGACGAAATATCGCTGCAGCAACAGTTCGAGGAAATCATCGCTTCCGAAAACAAATTGGCTACCAAAGATTTTTTAAATAACCAGAACATCAGCGATGTTGCCGATCTTATTTATGAAAATGAAGACTATGAATCGCAAATAATTGCCCACCTTTCTATCCACCGGGCAACGGGTGTTTTTAAGATATTAGATTTTAGTGTACAGAAAAGAATCATAAAAGATCTTCAGGTATTTAAATCTGCAGAATTACTCAACGAATTACCCGCAGATGACAGGGTGGCCTTTTTAGAAGAACTGCCCAACGCAGCCGTAAGAGAACTCATCAAAACACTGGACCCCGAAGAACGAAAGATAACGTTGGAATTGTTGGGCTACCCCGAGAACAGTGTGGGACGCCTCATGAACCCCGACTATGTGTATGTGTATGAATACAACACCGTAAAGGAAGTGATAGAAACCATCCGTCGGTATGGCATCAACTCGGAAACAGTAGACGTTATTTATGTGATCAACGAAAAAGGAGAATTGCTGGATGATCTTCGTATTCGGGATATTATTCTTGCCTCGCCCGAAGTAAAAGTGAGCGACCTGATGGACGGACGGTTCATAGCGCTGAATGTAAATGAAGACCAGGAAAGTGCAAGTGAAGTTTTTAAGATGAACAACCGTGTAGCCCTGGCGGTGGTAGACGATAACGACCTGTTGTTGGGTATCGTTACCATTGATGATGTGCTTTGGATAACCCAGGAAGAGTTTAGCGAAGACATCCAAAAAATTGGTGGTACAGAAGCCCTGGAGGAACCTTATCTAGATATCAACATTTTTAAACTGGTTAAAAAAAGAGTGAGTTGGCTGGTAATATTATTCCTGGGCGAAATGCTTACTGCCACTGCCATGCAATACTTTGAGGCAGAAATTGAAGCCGCCACCGTGCTTGCATTGTTCATCCCTTTGATCATGAGCAGCGGGGGCAACAGTGGCTCCCAGGCTTCAACATTGATCATACAAGCCATGGCGTTAAAAGAATTGTCCATCAACGATTGGTGGCGGGTAATGCGGCGGGAACTTGTTACCGGTTTTATGTTAGGCATCATACTCGGCAGCATTGGCCTGGTGCGCATTGCCCTTTGGCAACAGCTGCATATTTACGATTACGGCGTGCATTGGAGATTGATTGGTGCCACCATTTTCTTCTCATTGATGGGCATTGTATTATGGGGAAGCCTGATGGGTTCCATGCTGCCCATTATTCTAAAGAGATTAAAATTGGATCCCGCTACCTCTTCGGCACCTTTTGTAGCTACTTTGGTTGACGTAACGGGTATCGTTATTTATTTTTCTGTGGCCTACTTCTTTTTACAGGGAATATTATTGTGATATTTTCATAGGTATGTTATTGGTTGCCGGTAACGACGGCACACCATACTTTCTACTTTGCAAAACGGGTTGGCCCTTCTTCCTTTTTACAACAAAGAGGTTGTCGTATTCATTATCCGGAATATCTTTTACAGTGTAGTTTTTTATACCGACTTGTCTTATGATACCGGGCAGGGTATTGCTATGGCCTATCACCAAAATATTTTTATAGACGGCAGGCAGCGTATTTAATTTCTTTAAAAACATTTCGCCGGTTACATCTGCAGCATAGTGCATGGTATCAATTTTTTTATAGATACGCAGGGAATCACCGGTCATACCAGTTCGGCGATAATTGGATACCAATATCAGATCAATCTTTTTATTTTTCAGTTCCTTGAAAAGATCGGCTGCCCGCATTTTACCCAAAGTAGAAATGGCGGGGTTGCTACCAGTATCTTTTTCGGCATGACGCACAATATAAAAAGTACGTTTATAATTATTGGCAGGTTGGGCTTGGGCCGACACAGAAAGGCATAGTGTCAAAAATAACAGTAGCCGGTGAATTCTAATCATTCTAAGATTTTTTAAAAACTTTGCGATGCTTGAAAATAAGCCTAAAAACCGCAACTAGCCATTATTTTCGATAATATTGTGCCTTGAAGTTTTAATAATAATTCAAAAAAAATTATATGTGTGGAATTGTAGGTTATACAGGCCCTAAGCAAGCCTATCCAGTTGTTTTAAAAGGCTTAAAGAGGTTAGAATACAGGGGCTATGATAGCAGTGGAGTGGCTTTGATAAAAGATGGACAATTATCTGTACATAAAAAGAAGGGCAAAGTGGCCGAATTGGAAGATTACCTGGTGGGCAAAAATGTAGATGCTCATATTGGCATCGGCCACACACGTTGGGCTACGCATGGCGAACCAAGCGACCGCAATGCACATCCCCATACTTCTGCCAATGGCCAGTTTGCCATGATACACAATGGCATCATTGAAAATTATGCATTGCTTAAAAATGAATTGGTAAGCAAGGGCTACACTTTTACGAGTGATACCGATACAGAAGTATTGCTGAATTTTATTGAATACATCCAAAAAAATAATAATTGTAGCCTGGAAGAAGCGCTGCGTATTGCCCTGAAAAGAGTGACAGGTGCGTACTGCATTTTATTGATAGACAAAGACGATCCTGAAACTATTATTGCAGCCCGCAAAGGAAGCCCACTGGTAATTGGCGTAGGCAAGGGCGAACATTTTTTGGCAAGTGATGCCTCCCCCATTATTGAATACACCAAAGAAGTAGTGTACATCAACGATTATGAACTGGCTATTGTAAGGCCCAACGAACTGATCTTGAAAAATCTTGGAAACGAAACCATCACACCCTACATCACTACACTTGATATGGAACTGGCAGCTATTGAAAAAGGCGGCTACGACCATTTCATGCTGAAAGAAATATTTGAACAACCCAGCACCATTTACGATTGCTTACGGGGCAGGTTAGACGCAGAAGCAGGCACCATCACCATGGCTGGTGTGGAGCAACATATGGATCAGTTGGTAAATGCCAACCGCATCATGATAGTGGCTTGTGGTACGAGCTGGCACGCGGGCCTTGCAGCCGAATACATTATAGAGGAACTTTGCCGCATACCCGTAGAAGTAGAGTATGCATCAGAATTTCGCTATCGCAATCCTATTGTAAACAAAGGCGATGTAATCATTGCCATCTCACAAAGTGGTGAAACTGCCGACACACTCGTTGCACTTGAAAAAGCCAAAGAGAATGGCGCCTTTATTTTTGGCGTAGTGAATGTGGTAGGTTCTTCTATTGCACGTATTTCTCATGCAGGTGCTTACACACATGCCGGCCACGAAATCGGAGTGGCCTCTACCAAAGCCTTTACCGGCCAGTTAGCTGTTCTTATGATGCTGGCACTTAAGATTGCCATCCAAAAAGGAAGTATCAGCCAGGAACGTTACAAAAGCCTGTTGATAGAATTGGCGGACGTGCCCGAGAAAGTAAATGCCATTCTTAAAAATGCCGCAGAGCTTAAAACCATTGCAGAACATTATATGCATGCTACAGATTTTCTTTTCCTTGGCCGTGGCTACAACTTTCCCATTGCACTGGAGGGAGCGCTTAAACTAAAAGAAATTTCTTACATACATGCCGAAGGATACCCGGCGGCAGAAATGAAACACGGACCTATTGCGCTTGTAGATGAGAAACTGCCGGTAGTATTCATAGCCACCAAAGACTCTTACCACGAAAAAATTGTGAGCAACATGCAGGAGATTAAAGCCCGCAAAGGAAAAATTATTTCTATCATTACAGAAGGAGATGAGGTGAGCAGAGACTTGAGTGACCATGTATTTTCCATTCCACCAGCTGATGAATTGATTGCACCCATCCTGAGTGTTATACCCTTGCAATTGTTGTCGTACTATACCGGAGTTGCAAAAGGTATAGACGTAGATAAACCGAGAAACCTGGCTAAGAGCGTAACGGTTGAGTAACAGAAGCCCCCTCCGCCGCCTGAAGGGGGAACTGGGAAGAGGCTGAACGATTGTTCCATTTCGATATCTTTTCACTTAAAGAATGGCTAAAATAAATTATAAACTTTTAAACTAAGTTCTCCGCCGCGGCGGAGATAGGGGTATGAATATTATCAAAACACACCCGGTAGAAGAGTTGGGCTACAATTTTATTGATGCCAAATATATCCCAACGGGTATGGATGAATATTACCTGCGTAATCAGGAAAATAATTCGGGCATACTATACAGGCCACTCAGTACTTCGCAGATAGATACGCTGGTTCATAACAGGAATACTTCCGACGACTGGAACAAAATTTTGGTAGCAGATAATTTCAACGCACAACTAATTAAGAACTGCAAATTTTATGGCCTGGTTCGCATAGGTGCACTGCAGCCCTTGTACCGGGAATTTCACAACCTGAGGATGGCGGTCGGCCTTTACAACAGTACCATTATCAGTTGCGATTTAGGTAACAATGTATGCATAGACAACGTAAACTACCTGAGCCATTATATTATTGGAGACGATGTGATGATAGCAAATGTAAACGAGCTGGCATCCACCGATCATTCAAAATTTGGAAACGGTACCATTAAGGAAGGCGAAGATGAAGCAGTAAGAAGTTGGATAGAAGTGTGCAACGAAAATGGCGGCAGGAGCATTCTTCCATTTGAGGAGATGCTGGCAGGCGATGCTTATTTATGGAGCCGGTACAGGGATGATGAAAGTCTGTTAGAAAAATTTAAACAGTTTACCGACCAAACAGTTGATAATAAAAGAGGCTACTATGGTAAAGTGGGCGAAAGAACGGTTATTAAAAACTGTGGGATACTGAAAGATGTTTTAATTGGCACAGATGCCTACTTAAAAGGCGCCACCAAAATTAAAAACGTAACCATCAAAAGTGATGCTTTGCGTCATACGCAGATTGGCGAAGGATGCGAACTTGTAAATGGCATCATAGGTTTTGGTTGCAGGATTTTTTATGGAGTTAAAGCCGTTCGCTTTGTGATGGCCTCGCATTCGCAATTAAAATATGGCGCACGCCTCATCAATTCTTACCTTGGCAATAACAGCACCATCTCTTGCTGCGAGGTGTTGAATACGTTGATATTTCCCTCGCACGAGCAGCATCACAACAACTCTTTTTTGTGCGCCTCCCTCATTATGGGGCAAAGCAACATTGCTGCAGGTGCCACCATTGGCAGCAATCATAATAGTCGCAGTGCTGATGGGGAAATGATTGCCGGACGAGGCTTTTGGCCAGGCCTCTGTGTGAGCTTAAAACACAATTCTGTTTTTGCTTCTTTTACCATATTAGCCAAAGGAGATTTTCCGGCTGAGTTAAAAGTATCCTTACCTTTTTGCCTTGTAAGCAACGATGTAACCAACAACAGATTAGTAGTAATGCCTGCGTATTGGTTTATGTACAATATGTACGCATTGGAGCGCAATGCCTGGAAATACGAAGACAGGGATAAACGTACCAGCAAAGCTCAGCTCATAGAATACAATTACCTGGCACCAGATACCATCAATGAAATTTTTGACGGCCTTGCATTTTTGAAAAAATTAGATATCCTGGAAGATGGCTCCGCCATTACCAGCGGTTGGGAAAACAGCAGCCGTGTTACAAAAATTCTAAAGATGGCCAAAGCCATTGAGATCTATCAAGAACTGGTACAATACTATTGCACTATGCAGTTGTTGGCTCATTTCAAAAAGCAACAGTTCAAAAATTTTGAAGCTTTTAAAAAGTCGCTTACCACAAAACTAATGCGAGCTGAATGGCTGAACATTGGTAGCCAACTTATAAAAAAATCATCTGTAAAAAAATTGAAGGAAGCCATCAAAACTAACAAAATAAAGAGTTGGGATGAGGTACACAATTTTTACATGGCCGAAGGCGATAACTATGAGCAGGATAAACTACAACATGCCTATACATCTTTATTAAAAATTTTGAATATCACTGCAAAGCAGTTTAACGCCGAACTCTTTAAGTCTTTATTGCAGCAAGCAATGGTTACCCGCACCTGGATGTGTAACGGCATTTACGAAGCAAGAGCGAAAGACTACAACAACCCGTTTAGAAAAATGGTTTATGAAACCAATGAGGAAATGAATGCAGTAATGGGTAAATTAGAAGACAACAGTTTTATACAGGATCGAATAGCTGAACTGGACCTCTTGAAAAAAGAAATAAAATCAATTTTAAAAAAGATGATGTGGTAGAAAATCGGTAGTTTTAGTTATATAGCCAAATTGGCTTCTGTGAAATACCAAGGTTATCCAAATCCAATTATGAGAATACGTTTCAGTCCTATACTTTCTATTTTTCTATTGCTATTTTTTACCAATGTAAATGGGCAATCTGCCCAAATTAAGCTACAATTAAAATGGTGGCATCAGTTTCAGTTTGCAGGTTATTACGCTGCCTCTATCAAAGGATTTTATAAAGCTGAGGGTTTGGATGTGTTGATAAAACCTGGTAAACAACACCTCTCTCCCGTTTCCGAGGTGTTGAATGGTAATGCAGACTACGCAGTTACAGGTGCAGATCTTTTGCTCAACTTTACAGAAGGCCAGCCGGTGAGAGTCTTGGGTGCTATCTTCCAACATTCACCATACGTAGTGATGTCCGATATCAGTCAAAATATTGTTTCGCCAGCCGATTTTAAAGGGAAAACAATTATGTGTGCCCAGAACCAGGGAATTGTAGAATTAAAAGCACTGGCTTTGAAATATGGCATCCCGCTGGATTCCATAAAATTTAAAACCCACACATGGAACAACGACGATATAACAAACGGCCATGCAGATGCAATGACTGGCTACAGCTCCGTAGAAGTATTTCAACTTCGGGAGAAACAGGTAGAGGTTAACATTTTGAGGCCGTCTAATTACGGCATTGATTTTTATGGCGACGTTATTTTTTGTTCTGAGAAAACCCTGGATAAGAAGCGTGACATCACAGATCGTTTCCTGAAAGCCAGCTTTGCCGGTTGGGAATATGCAATGAAACACCCAGGTGAATTAGCCGACTACATCCTTACCTTGCCAGGAGTAAAAGAAAGGGGTGTTACTAAAACAGCCTTGCTGTTTGAAGCCGGGGAAATGAAACAATTACTTTTGCCCGATGTAGTAGAAATGGGCCACATGAGTGTAGCAAGATGGCAGAATATATTGGATACTTACAAAACCCTAAACATGGTTGCAAAGGACCAAAGCCTGGATGGTTTTATTTACAATAAGCTAAAAGCTACCGAGGAGAATTGGTTGGAAAAGGCCTTGGTAGTGATGGGAATCATTTTCATTATCATCGGGTTGCTTTTTGCCTACAGTATTTCTTTAAAACGTGCAGTAAAAAAACGCACCACCCAACTTGAGGCAGAGATTATTCAGCGGAAAAAACAAGAGGCTGGCCTTGAAAAAATGTCGCACGAACTGCAGCTTAGTAACAATGAATTGCAACAATATGCCTATCTCACCTCACATAATTTACGGGCTCCGGTTACCAACCTTCGCAGCCTCATCAAATTATTTGACAAAGAAAGCCTTACCGAAAAAAACAAACTCTTCTTTGACAAAATAGAATTTAGTGTAAATAATTTCAACCAGATGCTATCGGATCTAAACGAAATTCTGTCGGCAAGAAAGGAAGAAATTACATTTTCCAAGACTTTGGATATTACTGAAGAGTTGAAATACGCACTGGATTCTATTAGCCAAACTGCTTCGGAACAGAGCCTCAAGGTCTTGCATAATTTTTCGCAGGCACCACAGGTTCATTCCTCCCCGGATGTTTTGCAGAGCGTGCTTCTTAATCTGATCACCAATGCCATTAAATACAAAAGGCAGGAAAGCCAGCCTGAAGTATTCCTGCAAACAGCTGTATCCGGAGATTACGTTATTTTAAAGGTAACTGACAAAGGCATTGGTATCAACCTGGAGAAGCATGGCAGCAGGTTATTCAACCCTTACCAACGCTTTCATACACACACTGAGGGGAAAGGGCTGGGCCTCTACCTCATCAAAACCCAGGTAGAAAAAATGGGAGGTAAAATAATTGTTGAAAGTGAAGAGAATGAGGGAACGACTTTTAGTATCTATTTTAGACAAAACTCTTAAAAATGCAGAAGGCCCCGATTCAGATTTTACTAATTGATGATGACGAAATCAACAATTTTTTGAGTAATGAACTCATCAGGCTCTACCAACCGGATGTGGAGATTGAAAGCATTCTTTATGTAGAAGAAGCACTGCGGTATTTAGCTGAAAAAATAAAAAATAATCAGTCCCTGCCTGGTATTATACTCGTAGACATTAATATGCCCAATTTGAATGGCTGGGATTTTATAGATGCATTTGAAAAAATGGATGCCGGGGCAATAAAAAATGTAAGAGTATTTGTATACACCTCTTCTATTTATTATAAAGATCTTGAAAAAGTAAAAAATTACAAATCGGTCATCAAACTTATTTCGAAGCCGTTCACGGACGATATGATAGCAGATATTTTAGCAATGTAACACCCATCATAGTATTCCTACCGCATAAAAAAATGAACGGCTAGTTCATATCCTTTTAATCCCAACCCACTAATAACCCCTGCTGCCCTTGCAGATACATGGGAAATTTTTCTGAACTCCTCCCTGCTAAAAATATTGGAAATATGTACTTCTACCACCGGCGCCTGAACGGCGGCTATGGCATCGCCGATAGCCACAGACGTATGCGTGTAGCCCCCAGGATTGAAGATGATGCCAGCAGCGGAAAATCCCTCTTGTTGAATTTGATTGATGAGTTCGCCTTCTACATTACTCTGAAAATAAGTAAACTCAATTTTCGGGTAGGTATTGCGCAGCCCTTGCAGATACCCATCAAAAGTTTCGGTACCATATACACTGGGTTCCCGTGTGCCCAGCAGGTTTAAATTTGGACCGTTGATGATTGCAATTTTCATAATGCCCCAACCCCTACAGGGGCTTTTAAAGTTTAAAAATATTTAGTACCTGCAAAATAGCAAAGAGTTTTGATTGCTAAACTTCCAGGTTCGCCTTTAATGCGCTACCGGGCTTTTTTATCATTCCAATAAATTCATCAAACAAATAGCGGCTGTCATGTGGCCCGGGCGTAGCTTCCGGATGGTACTGTACCGAAAAAGCTTTTTTATTTTTAATGCGAATACCTTCAATGCTTTCATCATTCAGGTTCACATGGGTGATTTCAATATTTTCATTGTTTTGCACAGCAACCGGATCTATACCAAAGCCATGATTCTGCGTGGTTATTTCGCTTTTGCCGGTTATGATGTTTTTTACCGGGTGGTTCAATCCCCGGTGTCCATGATGCATTTTGAAAGTAGGTACATCGTTGGCAAGGGCGAGCAACTGGTGACCTAAGCAGATACCAAATAACGGCGTATCAACTTCCAGTATTTGCTTTACAGTTTCAACAGCGTAATTCATGGGTGCCGGGTCTCCGGGGCCATTGCTGATGAAATAACCATGCGGCAAAAACTGTTGCATTTCAGCAAAAGAGGTTTTTGCGTTGAAAACTTTTACAAAAGCACCACGCTCTACGAGACAGTTGAGTATATTTTTTTTGACACCAAAATCGAGTACAGCCACTCTTAAATCACTGTCTTCATTGCCAAGGGTATAGGTTTCTTTGGTACTTACTACCGAAGCCAGCTCAAGCCCATCCATACAAGGTACGCTGCTCAACTGTTTCTTTAATTTTTCAATATCGGTTTCTTCTGAAGAAAGAATACAGTTCATAGCGCCCTTTGTGCGCACATGTGCTACCAGTGCCCTCGTATCTACCCCATCTATGGCCACAATGTTTTGATCTTCCAGGTATTGCTGCAGGGAGTTGTTAGATAGAAAACGACTGTATTTTTCCTCGAGGTTGCGACCGATTACAGCTTTTACTTTTACACTGTTACTTTCCACATCTTCTGGTTTAACTCCATAGTTACCTACGTGCACGGTATTCATAATAATTACCTGGCCATAATAACTTGGGTCTGTAAATACTTCCTGGTAACCGGTCATGCCAGTATTAAAACAAATTTCGCCTGTTGCTGTACCAGTCTTACCAAATGCGGTACCATGTATGATGGTGCCATCTTCTAAGATCAAAATTGCTTTTTTGTCGCTCATTGCCTATTTGAATTATGCTGCAAAGAAAATCATTTGTTGGTAAACTAAATTACAAAAAAAAAGCAAACTGTTTAAAGTTTGCTTTTATATAAATTTTGTTTTTGCATATTACGCTTCTTCTCTTCCCCCTGTTAATTTTTCCTGCAACGCTTTCAGCTCATCCATATTGCCATCAGCAGCCAATTGGGCTTGTTCTGGCCATGTGGTAGCGTCCGCTGCATTGAAGCTTCCGTCGGATGCATCCAGGATTTCTTTAATTTTTTGAGCAGTAGATCCTGCCAGATCAGCAAAAGTTGCAATGCCAGCCGCAGCTAATACCTCTGCTACTTTAGGCCCGATACCTTCAATTATTTTAAGGTCGTCTGCTTTGCTTGCTTTCTTCTTGGTGGTCTTAACTTCTGTTGCTACTACTTCAGCAGTTGCAATATCTTCAGTTCCATCTGCTTTTTTCTTAGCTGCACCACTACGACGTGTCTTCTTAGCAGGTTCAGCAGCTTCCGGAACAGACTTTCCGTAGATGTCGTTAAAATCTACCAGTTCAATCATTGCCAGTTCAGCATTATCGCCCACACGAGCGCCTAATTTAATGATACGAGTATATCCTCCGGGGCGACCTGCAACCTTTGGAGCCACTACAGTAAACAATTCTTTTACTGCATGCTTATCGTTCAGGTAGCTAAACACAATACGGTGATTGTGAGAAATAGCTTCTTTGCTTTCTGTAGCCTTTGTTTTGGTAATGAGTGGCTCAATGTAAGTGCGCAATGCTTTTGCTTTGGCCAAAGTTGTAGTGATTCTTTTGTAAGTAATCAGCTGGCAACCCAGGTTCATCAATAACGCTCTTCTGTGAGAGGCAGTTCTGCTTAATTTATTTCCTTTATTTCCGTGACGCATGACGTTTTAGTTTTAATTCACTTACACCGTGTCAGGAATTGTAAGCTACTCAGTTTTTAATTTATTTGATAATCTGCAAATGTGGCAATCTGGAAACTAATTTTCAAATCATCACATTTTCAAATTTATGACTCGTCATCAAGTTTCAACTTGCTCAGGTCCATTCCGAAGCTTAGGCCTCTTTCATGCAACACCTGGTCAATTTCGCTCAAAGATTTTTGTCCAAAGTTTCTGAACTTCATCAGGTCTTCCTGCTCGTATTGAACAAGTTCGCTTAATGAATTGATCTTGGCAGCCTTCAGGCAATTGAATGCACGTACAGAAAGATCGAGATCTTCTAAGGGTGTTTTCAACATCTTGCGAAGTTGCAAAGTCTGTTCGTCTACCAGGTCTTCTTTTTTATCTTCTTTGGTATCGAATGTAATGTTCTCATCAGTGATGATCATCAAATGTTGGATGAGGATGCGGCTGGCTTGCTTCACCGCCTCTTCAGGATGAATGGTGCCATCTGTCAATACATCTATCACCAACTTTTCGAAATCGGTACGTTGTTCTACCCTTGTATTTTCGATCAGGTATTTTACGTTTTTGATTGGAGTAAAGATGGCATCAACAGGTATGTAACCAAAATGAGAACTCTTTTCTTTATGCTCCTCTGCAGGAACATAACCACGGCCTTTGCCAATGGTAATTTCAATATCAAGTTTTGCACTGCTATCCAATGTACAAATCAACAACTCAGGATTCATTACTTCGAAGGCCGGAGTAACTTCCCCGATCATACCTGCAGTAAATTCTGTTTTATTTTTGATAGAAAGTGTAACTTTTTCAGTGTTTACATCATGATCAACAATTGCTTTAAACCGCACCTGCTTAAGGTTCAGGATAATTTCTGTTACATCTTCAGTAATGCCTTTCACTGTGGCAAACTCATGATCGGCACCAGATAAGTTGATTCCAATGATTGCATAACCTTCCAATGAATTCAGCAATACCCTGCGAAGAGCGTTACCGATGGTGACACCATATCCTGGTTCAAGAGGACGAAATTCAAACTGTGCTTCAAAGTCATTTGCTTTTTGAAGAACGATTTTATCGGGCTTAACAAAATTAAAAATGGCCATTTTTATTTGTTGTGTTTAATTTGAAATATTATTTAAAAACTAAAAAGTCAAAATTCAAAATTAAAAATTGTAGTGCTTGTACTGCCTTTTCTAATTCTTCCTTCTTAATCTTTAATTATTTGCTGTACAGTTCTACGATTAGTTGCTCCTTAATATTTTCAGGAACACTTTCTCTTTCCGGGTATGTAATAAAAGTACCCTTCAGTTCGCTCTCGCTCCAATCTACCCAGCTAAATTTAGGATTCTTTCCACGAAGATTAGCAGTAATAGCAGTATTTGCTGCACTTTTATTTTTAAGACCAATTACATCACCAGGCTGGCAGCTGTAAGAAGGAATGTTTAAGATCTCGCCGTTAACTGTAATGTGCTTGTGGCTCACCAACTGGCGTGCACCCTGGCGGCTGATAGAGATGCCCATTCTGTAAACGGTATTGTCCAAACGGGCTTCCAACAATTTGATCAGGTTTTCTCCTGTAACACCTTTCTTACGACTGGCTTCATCAAATGTTTTACGGAATTGTTTCTCAAGCAGGCCATAAGTGTATTTGGCTTTTTGCTTTTCTTTTAACTGTAAGCCATACTCACTAAGAGTTTTGCGCTTTTTGGTTCCACCATGTTGGCCGGGAGGGTTACTGTTTTTAGTTAACCACTTGCCGTTGCCGGTGATGAGTTCTCCAAATCTCCTGGAGATCTTTGTTTTGGGGCCTGTATAACGTGCCATAATTTGAATGTTGATTTTTTAGTGACGATGCAGCATTATAAAAATCGTAAAATGAATGCTGCACCCGTTATAAAATATGTTCAAAAGTTCAACGTTCAACGGTTCAATGTTGGATCTATAAACGTTGAACTTTTGAACCCTGACTTAGACTCTTCTTTTCTTTGGAGGACGACAGCCGTTGTGTGGCATTGGTGTGATATCCTTAATGCTGGATACTTCAATGCCGTTTTGAGACAATGAGCGGATAGCACCTTCACGGCCACTTCCTGGTCCTTTAACCAATACGTCAACTCTTTTTAAACCTGCATCTAATGCAACTTTAGCTGCATCTGCTGCTGCCATCTGGGCTGCATAGGGTGTATTTTTCTTGCTCCCTTTAAAACCCATTTTACCTGCAGATGACCAGGAAATTAACTGGCCTTGCTTATTGGTTAAACTGATAATGATGTTGTTGAAACTAGCTGTGATGTGAGCATCGCCATGGGCGTCTACTTTTACAACTCTTTTTTTTGCGGCTGCTTTTCCGCCTTGCTTACCGCCCTGTGCTTTTGCCATAACTTTTTTAAATAAATAGGTAATCGTTAATCAAAAAATTTCCAGAGTTTATCTGAAACTGAAACAACCCTCCTGCTGACTTAAACGATCCGGCGCTGTTTCAAAAAAATCAAGCCATATTTTTAATGACGAATTACGAATGACGAATTACGAATTTTTGAAACGCTCAATATTCGTGATCCTACACTCGTAACTCGTAACTATTAATTATTTCTTAGCAACTTTTTTCTTGCCCGCAACTGTCTTGCGCTTACCTTTCCTTGTACGGCTATTGGTACGTGTACGCTGACCACGAAGTGGCAAACCTTTACGATGACGCAAACCGCGGTAGCAAGCAATATCCAGCAAACGCTTAATGTTCATCTGGGTTTCGCTACGCAAGGCACCTTCAGTTTTAAACTCGGTGTTAATGATATTACGGATGGCAGTTTGCTCATCATCATCCCACTGGTTCACTTTTTTGTTGATATCGATACTAGCTTTGTTTAGGATATAAACAGCAGTAGAACGTCCAATACCATAAATATAGGTTAGACCTATTTCACCCCTTTTATTTTTTGGTAAATCTATACCGGCAATACGAGCCATAGTTTTATTTTAGATTTTTGATGTATGTTTTTTGATTTTCTGAGATATGCTGTATGGGTTTATTTCACACATCATACATCATAAATCAAAAATTTTTTTACCCTTGCTTTTGCTTAAAACGAGGATTTTTTTTGTTGATTACGTACAGACGCCCTTTTCTTCTTACGATCTTGCAATCTGCGCTGCGCTTTTTAATTGAAGCTCTAACCTTCATCTTTTTTGGTTTTTATCTATTTGCTAATAGCCTGCAGCCAGAGCTGTAAGCCGTTTATAAAAATTATTTATACCGAAATATGATTCTTCCTCTTGTGAGGTCATAAGGACTCATTTCCACCCCTACTTTGTCTCCCGGAAGTATGCGAATGTAGTGCATCCTCATTTTTCCTGAAATAGTAGCCAATATTTCGTGTCCGTTTTCCAGTTTAACCTTGAACATAGCATTGCTTAACGCTTCTACTATTGTTCCATCTTGCTTAATAAGTGCCTGTTTAGCCATAAATTTGGGAGCGCAAAGATAGGAGTAAATATTTAATTTGTAAACTAAATTTCATATTATTACAGAATAAAACCCGGTTTACTATGAAAAATATTCCTTTTTGGGCCTTTATTTCTTGTTTTGGCATGCTGTCTTGTAGTAAAAATAACAATACTACCCCAGCCGCTGCGGACAATTATATGAATATGCGTTATGGCAGTGTATGGAACTACGAAGTCCTGAACAATACTCCTCCCCCCAGTACAAGTCTCTACAGTCTTAACTCTACTTCCAGGGATAGTACCATTAACGCCAAAAGCTATCATGTGTTTGTAAATACACCCAGTGGTGGCAGCGAATATTATTTTGTTACAGGCACCGATTATTATACATATCAAAGCCTGCCGGCAGCACTGGGAGGCACAAAGGTAGAAAACCTGTACTTAAAAGCTGGCGCCACAGTAAATTCCAGCTGGTCGCAAACCTATAATATTTCCTATAATTCTTTGCCTTTGGCAGTAACTGCACTAAACAAAATTGAGGAGAAAGGAATTAGCAGAACAGTTAATGGAAAAACTTACAACAATGTAATTCATGTAAGTACCACCTTATCTGTGGCTGGCGTGCCGCCGGCTTCGTTGGTAACTGATATTCATTACTACTACGCTCCCAACTACGGATTAATTGAAAGCAGCAGTAAGATCAGTCTGAATTATTTTGGCATCGTAAACAATTCTGACTTTGCCACAAGGTTGAAAACTGCCACTTTGCTTTAAGCTTGAGGGCAGGCAGGCAATGGGTCTTAAACGACTATTCAAGTACTTTAACTTCCGTCCTACGGTTTTGTGCCCGGCCTTCTTCAGTCTTGTTATTTTCTACCGGCATACTCATCCCATATCCTTTGGCTTCCAATCTTGCAGGATCTATTCCTTTAGAAATAAGGTAGTTCATAACAGAGGTTGCCCGGTCTTTAGATAGCACCAGGTTGGCAGCAGCAGACCCCACATTGTCTGTATGGCCTCCAATTTCTATTCTTTCATCAGCCTTCCTGGTAAGGTATGCCAGCAACTCATCAATTACCGCAAACGATTCAGGCTCAAGCGTAGCCTTGCCTGTCTCAAAATTACAATCCTGTAGAATGAATGTTTTAGATGGTTGAAACTGGATATCTACCTTAAATGGGTCTTTGTAATAGGCATTGCCCTGTGTGGCGGGAATGTCGAGAAAATTATAACTGGTAGAGTCTTTAAAACCGAGGATAAATATTTCATATACATCTCCTGCGGGCAGTCTTACAGAAAATCTTCCGCTCTCGTTTGTCAGCCCCTGGTATTCCCTCATGTTTACCCTGCTTTTAAAAATAATGATCTCGTTGGGCATCAAATTATTTTTAAAGTCGGTTACTTCCACATCCACGGGTGCATCTTTGGGTATACTGGCGTTTTGCACCGTGCTTTGCTGGGCATTTCCCACAAAAGAAAGAGTGCAACTGATCATAAAAAAGAAGATGATTTTTTTCATGGCTGTTATTTGTGTTTACGGTAAACTTTTTACAAGCTATAACTTTCTCCTGACTGGTATATTGTGTAACCTCAATATTTAACTATAATTTTTGCTGCAGTTGCACAACCATTTGGTTCTTCCAACTGGTAAAATCTCCCTGCTTAATGTGCAGCCTTGCCTGCTTTACCAGCCAAAGATAAAAGGCCAGGTTGTGTATACTGGCAATGGTCAAACCGAGATATTCCTTACTTTTCATTAAATGACGGAGGTAAGCTTTGCTATAGTAATTGCTCACTTCGCAGTCAAGCCCGTCGTCCAATACCGAAAAATCTTTTTCCCACTTTTTATTATCGATATTGATCACACCTTTTGTAGTAAACAACATGGCATTTCTACCATTGCGGGTAGGCATCACACAATCAAACATGTCTATGCCCATGCCAATGCATTCCAGGATGTTCCAGGGTGTGCCCACACCCATGAGGTAGCGTGGCTTTAGCTTGGGTAGATGATCGCAGCATAGTGCACAAATCTCATACATCTTATCTATCGGCTCCCCTACACTCAGCCCGCCAACTGCGTTGCCCGTAGCATTTTTAGAAGCTATGTACTCACAGGATTGCTTTCTAAGATCGTGGTGCACGCCGCCCTGCACAATAGGAAACAAGTTCTGTGTGTAACCATACTTATCTGGAGTGCTGGCGAACTGTGCCACACACCTGTCCAGCCAGCGATGCGTAAGTTCCATGGAGGTTTTTGCATAGTTATACTCGCTGCCACCCGGCGGGCATTCGTCAAACGCCATAATGATATCGCCACCGATGGTTCGCTGTATATCCATTACATTTTCCGGCGCAAACAGGTGTTTGCTTCCGTCTATATGCGATTGAAAAATAACGCCCTCTTCTTTTATTTTGCGGGTGCCAGCCATTGAAAATACCTGGTAACCGCCACTATCTGTGAGGATGGGTTTGTGCCAGCCATTGAACTGGTGAAGCCCACCGGCAGCTTCCAAAACCTCTAACCCTGGCCGCAGGTAAAGGTGATAAGTGTTGCCAAGGATAATTTGTGCCTCAACATCTTTCATCAATTGTTGCTGGCTCACTGCTTTTACACTGCCTACTGTGCCCACTGGCATAAAAATCGGCGTTTCTATTATGCCATGATCCGTTGTGATGGTGCCTGCCCTGGCATTACTGCCACTATCCGTTGTTTCTAATTTAAATTCTAGTGCCGCCATTATCTTTATTTTGAAAGTCGGCAAATATAAATTTTAAATCTTCCTGTTTAAAATGATTCATTCACGCTGCCAAAGCACCTAACACTTATTTTTGCAAATATGTATTTTCCAAAACTCTTAATCCTGCACTGGCAGCTCCTGCTATTTATACTGTTGTGCGTGGTAGCTTTTGTTCAGCTATTTTATTATACGTTTTTTTTTGGAAGACTTGCTTTTTACAAACCGGGCATAAAGGATAGTACGCAAACCCATGCAGTGAGCGTGATCATTTGCGCAAGGGATGAGGCGGAAAACCTGGCTAATAATTTACCGGGTGTATTGGTGCAGGATTATAAAACAACCCATGAGGTGGTGGTGGTGAACGATAATTCTTTCGATGAAAGTAAGTATTTGCTGGAGCAATTAAAAAAAGAATTCAGGCAGATGAATGTGGTGGAACTCACGCAGGAAGCAAAGATGATCCCTGGTAAAAAATTTCCCCTTAGCATTGGTATCAAATCGGCAAAGCACGAAGTGCTACTATTAACTGATGCGGATTGTGTGCCTGCTTCCGAAAAATGGATAGAAAGCATGCAGCATGCTTATGATGAGCAGACAGAGATCGTATTGGGTTATGGACCTTTTCATAAAAAGAAAGGTCTCTTAAATAAGTTGGTGCGCTGGGAAACTTTTCACACAGCCTTGCAGTATTTTAGCTATGCCCTCGCAGGGATTCCTTACATGGGTGTAGGAAGAAATCTCTCTTATAAAAAAATAGTTTTTTTCAGGCACAAAGGGTTTTCTGCTCACAATCACTTACCCGGCGGTGATGATGACCTTTTTATCAATGCCGCTGCCAACAAGGCGAATACTAAAATCAACATCGACCCTGAAAGTTTTACCCTGAGTAACCCTCCGGTTTCCTGGCATCAGTGGCTCAAACAAAAAAGAAGGCATTATACTACTTCTAAATACTATCGCCCGCTGCATAAATTCTTGCTGGCATTGTATGCTTTTGCAAATTTTATTTTTTACCCGCTGGTGCTGGTGAGCATTATTTTTTACGACTGGAGGCTTGGGTTGCTCGTACTCGCCATCAAACTCCTGGCACAAGGAATTGTTTATGCCAGGGCTATGCAACAGTTAGGAGAAAAGGACTTATTGCCTTACTTGTTGTTGTTCGATTTGTGGATGTTTTTTTACTACCTGCTTTTTGCCCCAGCCTTGATTAGAAAACCAAAACAACATTGGAAGTAGCAGGCCGGGAAGAACCTAAAAGAGGGCTTGCCTTTTTAAAACTAAATTTGCAGAATGGAAATTGTGAAAAAATATTTTTCTGAGTTTACCGCACAACAGGAAGAGCAACTGACCGCATTGAAAGGCCTGTATACAGAGTGGAACGAAAAGATAAATGTAATAAGCAGGAAAGACATGGAGAATTTTTACTTACACCATGTATTACACTCGCTGGCCATTGCCACTCAATTCGATTTTAAAAAAGATATGGAAGTGATGGACCTTGGTTGCGGTGGCGGCTTCCCCGGTGTACCCCTCGCCATCTTTTTCCCAGAAACACATTTTTACATGGTAGATAGTATCAATAAGAAATTACTGGTTATTGATGAGGTTTCTGCAGCTATTGGCTTAACAAATATTACCACGGCTCATACCAGGGCTGAAGATATAAAGCAGCAGCAATTTGATGCGGTGGTATCCCGGGCGGTGGCTCCACTAAAAGATTTGTGGAGATGGAGCAAGCCCCTCATCAGAAAAAATAAAGAAAAAGAACAGGAGGAAGATCCGAATGGCTTGATTTGTCTCAAGGGCGGAGATCTTTCCAATGAAATTTATGAAAGTGGGTGTAAGCCCTTTGTATGGGAGATTGATAAAATATTTAATGAACCCTACTTTACAGAAAAATTTTTGTTGTATCAGCCCATTAAATAATTACTTACCACAATGAGGTATTTTTTAGAAACTATTTTTAGTCAACATTTGCCATGATGAATATACCTGTTGCTATAGTAGAAGACAATCCCGATATTTTAAAGGCCCTGGAGCAAATTGTTCACATGGCGCCGGGGTTTGAACTGGTTTGCTCCTGCGAGAGCGGCGAAGACGCTATTATCAAACTGCCCGTTTATGAACCTAAGGTTGTGTTGATGGATATTAATCTTGGTGGCATTGATGG
>JBBSJJ010000019.1:0-42302 GCA_038257335.1 Chitinophagales bacterium
GGTATGTCAAACTGTGATTTTTTTGTCATGGCCAATAAGTAACCAATGACGCTGTCATTATCTTTGGCTATGATGTGTTTTTCAAAGTCGTTCAGGCTTTTTAATTGATCATAGCTATGGGTGACCGTGACAAATCCCTGTGTTTGCCTTTCTTCTACTGTCAAACCATGGGCAAGATTTGCTTTTTGTAAAGCTAGTATTCCATGCAAATCATTTATTGTGTTTGCTGTTGTATAATTGATCATACAGGTTTAAGTCGTTTTAAGATTGGCTGTAATGATTAGATTTTCCGATGAAGTTCTTAAATAATATATGAGTTCTAATGCCGATGTCGCCGAACACATATTGAAAAAAGCCCACGCTCGGTGCTCGTGGATTCTTGGTTGTTCAAATTATTTTTCGCCTGGGGTGCTTTCTTCAATACCAACAATGTTAGGCGATATAGCATCTAGTTTCGGATCTCGCTATTCGCAATCTAGTCTTATAAAAAATTTGGACAAAAAATTCACTCCGTTAGGCCATTCAAGGCAGCCTCCACTGTAATTAAAACTTTACGAATTTATTCTTTGTAGTGTTATGGAGAACTTATGCCTTGACCATTAAAGGTTAAAAGTTGATCGTTTTAGAAGCATCATCGTTGAATTTTAGTGAAAGGAGAAAATCAGCCATTAAATTTATGACAACGATCATAGCGACTTTACAAGTTTCCAGTTTGCCACAAGTTCACCCTACCCTCTACAATTAATCTGATTAATGAAGCATTTGAATTGATCATAACAATTTTCTTTCACCAGGTAGTTTTCCATTGGAGAGCCAAAAATTTTCAATGGTAGCAATCACGTCAAGAAAACTTTCTGCTTCCACAGGTTTTGTAATAAAACAGTTAGCATGGTTTTCGTAGGCTTTGCTAATATCGGCAGGTGATGATGAGGTAGTAAGCATGATCACTGTAATGTGCTTTAATAATTCATTCTCTTTGATAAACTTTAAGACCTCATGACCGTTTCTCTTGGGCAGGTTAATGTCAAGCAAAACCATATCAGGCTGGGTTGCATTGGAGTAACCATTAGCCTTTGTAAGAAAATCCATTGCTTGTTTTCCGTCTTTAACCACACTTAGATTTATATGCATTTTTGCATTTTCCAATGCTTCGGTGGTGAGTAAGATATCTCCTTCATTATCCTCAACTAATAAAATATGTATAGGTTCCATGATGTTTAATTGAGAAGTTTAGGTATAGTAAAATAAAAAGTGCTTCCCTTATTCTCTTCAGACTCTACCCAAATTTCCCCGCCCATTTGTTCAATATTTTTTTTGGTTATGGCAAGCCCGATACCGGTTCCGGGATATTCTTCTTTGCCGTGAAGCCTTTGGAAAATTATAAATACTTTTTCATAATCTTCTTTTGAAATTCCTATGCCGTTGTCGTTAATACTAAATTGCCAATGCATTTCTTTTTCTACGGCGCCGATCTTTATAATAACTTCCCCTTCTGCGTGGCAATATTTTAAACCGTTGCTGATAAGGTTTTGAAATACCTGGTTAAGTGCTATTTTATTGGAATGAATTACCGGTAAATATTCAACAATTATTTTTGCATTCTTTTTTTCAATTTTGGTACAATAAAGAATCCTGATTTGATTGATCAGTTCATGCAGGTTTATATCTTCCCTACCTTCACTATGGTTGCCTATTTGAGAAAACTCTAGCAGGTCAATGATTATTTGCTGCATGCGCTTAGCTCCATCCACAGCAAACCATATGTATTGTTTTCCCTTAGCATCGATAATATGATCGTATTTTTTTTCGAGTTGGCTTAAAAAACCCGTCACCATCCTAAGAGGTTCCTGCAAATCGTGTGATGCTGCATAAGAGAATTGTTCCAACTCAACATTCTTTTTTTTAAGCATTTCCATGGCATGACTAAGTGATTGCTGTTCGTGGCTTAATTGCTGCCTGAGTTGTTTTTCTATTTGAATGGTTTGCTGCAGCCCGCCAGATAACCGGGGTATAAGGGCCGCAGACAAAAAACTTAGGAATACCAGGTTTGACGAAACAATTATCCATAGGCCAACCGCATCCTCCTGGCTCACAGCCCACGGTACCAGTTGAAAATAGATAGCCAATGCTACAACGATGCATATACATGTATTAAGTAACGCCGACCAGTAGGCATTTTGTACAGGGAAAAGAAGGATGCAGAGTATAGATGTAATTAGCAGGTATATTAACCCGGGGCCGGTGATGCCCATGTAGTACAACATCATCAGGCAGCATAAATAAGTACTTGCCACAAAGATCAGCTTACGCAAGGAGATGGACAGACCGGGTAAAAATGCCACTGCCATCACACTTATTACCGTAAGCAAAATAACCTGCACCATTATATACTGGCCGGTGATACTGATTAAATACAGGCTTGGCACCATTGCTACAAGGCAGAAAGGAAGCATGTAAATAATAATGCCTGCAAACAAGTTGTTTCGCCAGTAGCTTAAATCTTTTATTGCATTTGCCGGGCTGGCGCAATTGCGTTTAATGGTGTTTATATAGTTGCTCCAGATATTCATTTTTTTGGTATTGTAAAATAAAAAGTAGTTCCTTTTTCGGGCACAGAGGTTAGCCATATCTTTCCTCCAAGGTTTTCAATAATCTTTTTACATACAGCCAGGCCTATCCCCGTGCCGGAATACTCATCTTTGTTATGCAAACGTTGAAAGATCACAAAGATTTTATCAAAATAGTCTGCTTCTATGCCTATCCCATTATCGCCTATTGCAAATTGCCAATGTGTTTCATGCTCTTCTGCCGATATAGTAATTACAGGCAATCTACCTTTTACATGATATTTGAGCGCATTGCTTACCAGGTTTTGAAACACCTGCCGTAGAGAAGTGTGATGTGTGACGAGCGATGGCAGGTTTTCAAACCTCACGGTCGCCTTTGTTTCTTTTACCTGGGTTTGGCATAACAGTATCACTTCCCGTACTATATCATTCAGGTCAATATTATTTGCAGCATCTTCAATTCTTCCTGTTCTTGAAAATTCCAGTAGGTCCAGAATTATCTGCCGCATTCTTTTGGCACCATCTACTGCAAAGTGAATGTACTGTTTGCCTTTATCATCAATTACATCACTATATTTTTTCTCAAGCTGTGCTAAAAATCCGGTTACCATTCGCAAGGGTTCCTGCAAATCATGAGATGCTACATAAGCAAACGCTTCCAGCTCCTTATTGGATATCGCCAAATCGCTGGCGTGCTTTTTTAAATTGACATTTAACTCGCCTAATTGTTTTTCTGATATTTTACGGTCGGTTATATCTTTAAAAAAAACTGATAAACCTGTGCTTGATGGGTAAGCACTTATTTCGAGCCAGAGATTAAATTCTTCATTAAATCTTTCATAATGCTGAATCGTTTTTTCTTCAACCGCATTATGGTAATTGGTATAGGAAATTGAGTTTTTGGCATAAGGGTACAATTCCCAGATATTTTTACCTATTACTTCTTGGCGACTTTTTTTAAGAATGATTTCTGCTTGTTTATTCCAGTAGGTTATCACCCAGTCTTTATCAAGGGCATAAAACCCATCGCCAATACTTTCAAGAATAATATTTTTTTCTTCGTAAGCTTTTAAAATTTCTATTTCGGCTTTTTTTCTCTCATCTATATCCTGGAAACTGCCGTATACTCTTACGAATTTTCCATTCACCATTTCAGCTTCGCCAATTGCCCGTACCCAGCAATCAATATTTTCCATGGTAACAATTTGTACTTCCAAATCAAAAGGGTTTCCTTTTTGCATGGCCGCATTTATTGCATGCGTAATGGCTTCTCTGCTTGATCCTTCTTTATATAGCCCAATGGCTATTTCAACATCAGGTATAAAATCCACAGCAACTCCGTGAATCTGTTTTGTAATAGGTGACCAATAAAGTGTATTATTAATCAGGTCAATTTCCCAGCTCCCTATTCGTGCAAGCTGGTTTGATTTATCCAACAGCGCTTCCAGCTTTTTCTTTTCGGTAATGTCTGTTGAAATACCAATGATGCCGCTTAAGTTATTGTGTTCATCATAAATGGGTGAATTGGTAACCAGGGCAGGAAAATTAGTGCCATCCTTTCTATGCACTTTAAATTCTCCCGACCATGTTTGCCCTTTTTTTCGGTCTTCCATTATTTGCATACCTTGTTCGTGGGTGGCCTCAGATGTTGTTAAATTAATTATATATTGTCCTAAAGCTTCTTCTTTTGTCCACCCATAAATATTTTCTGCTGCCTGGTTCCAATAATTTACAATACCATCCATATCAGTTCCAATTACCCCCTGCCCGATAGTGTTTAACAAATTGGCTTTGAACCTGATCTCTTCATCTGCTTTTTTGCGTTCGGTTATATCAGATAGCATTGCCAGTGCACCAATATATTTGCCCTCATCATCAAAAATGGGGTTAGTTGAAATACTGGTCCAGATTTCTTTTCCACTTTTTGAAATATATTTAAAATCATCCCGTCCTTTCAAACCCTTTTGTTTATCCTGCATTAATTTTTCTGCAATTTGTTTGCTCTCCTCATCCATGAAATAATAAATATCTTTTACCAGCATTTCATCTTTTGAATATTCCAATATTTCACATAGTTTTTGATTAACAAATGTGGTTCTGTTTAATTCGTCAAACATCCAAATTCCTTCCTGTGCAGTTTCAACAATTTGCCTGTACTGCTTTTCGCTTTTTTCTATTTTTTTCCGGGATACAATTTGTTCAGTAATCTCATTTATAAAAAAGAATACGCCTTCTATTTCCCCCTTGCCATTTCTATAGGCCTGGTAAATAAAGTTCATGTATAAATCAGTCAATTCCCCGTTTCCTTCTGTATCTACCTTTACCAATGTCTCTTTGCCGATAACTGTTTCGCCGGTATGGTAAACATGATCTAACATAGCGATAAACCCTTGTTCAATTACTTCCGGAAGCACTTCTGCTACTGTTTTTCCTACAACATCTTTTTTACCTGACAATTGTAAATAAAGTGGGTTAGCCATTTCAAAAACATGATCAGCCCCTTTAAGCATCCCGATAGCCGACGGAGCTTTTGAAAACATATCAAAGAACTGATTCCTTTCATTTTCTATTGCCTTCTCCAATCTTTTCTTCTCGGTTGCATCTTTTGCTATCGAATAAAACAATTGATCATTATCATCCCACCGTGATGACCATAACATAGGAATGATCCGCCCATCCTTATGTACATATTTATTTTCGAACATGGTTACCGGTTCACCATTTCTTATTTCATCGTTGACGATTTGTGTAATATTTGAATATTCTGTCAACACAAAATCCATGTATTTTCTTCCGATTAACTCGCCAGGCGTATAACCCCAAACTCTTTCGCAGGCAGCGCTTATAGTTACAAATTTTCCTTCTTCACTAATGGTACAAATAATATCTACAGAAGAATCCATTATTTTTTTGAGATCAGCAAGTGCTAAAGCCAACTCATTTGAAGTAACATTAAGTTTATTCTCTGCTTTTTTTCTGTCTGTTATATCCAGTATACTTCCCACCATGCCGACAGCTTTTCCTTCTTTATTTCTTATTATATAACAGCGGTCATAAATATTTCTGTACTCTTTATTTCCATTAAGAAAGCGATATTCCGAAATAAATATATTTTTATCAGAAGCAAGATCGCTGTTTTGTAGTGCAACAATTGCATCTCTGTCTTCCGGATGAATCCGTTCTTTCCATGCGCCTAGTGTTGGTGCAGGATCGGCCAGCGTTAAACCATATAGTTGCTGGTGTGTTTCGTTAGCCCATAGTTTGCCGGTTTCAAAATTCCATTCCCACAAAGCATCATTGGTGGCACGACTAATCATTTCAAACCGAAAATTGGAATCTTTCAATTCCTGTTCTGCTTTTTTGCGTTCAGTAATATTGTTACAAACGCCATCCGATATCACCGTTCCATCAGCCAGTTTTCTGGGTACCGATCGTACATGCACCCACCCGGGTTCGCCTTTAAAATTGCGATTCCGCACTACTTCATCAAACGGGGTCATATTGCGGTAAGAGGCTTCCTCTGCCTCCGCAACTTTTTGCCGGTCGTCTTCATGAATAGTGTTATGAAGTATAGATGGATCCTGCATTACTTCTTCGGCTGTTTTACCCGTTAGCTGCTGTACCGAACTGCTGATATAAGTAAATTTCGTTTCCCCAGTCAATTCACGCACCACTTGAAACATCAGGGTATCGGGCATGTTATTAGTAAGTATGTGCAGTTGACTGCATTTTTCGTGTATTTCCTGTTGTGTTTTTTTTCGATCTGTTATATCCTGGCAAGTTCCTGCTACCCGGATGGGCTCTCCTTCATTGTTATGAAAAATTTTCCAATGCTCTTCAACAAACTTAAGATTTCCCTTAGCTGAGATGATTCTATATTCAAGCGCATTTGTAGAGAGACCGTTGAACGAAGCTGTAAGGGCTTCATCAACTTTTACACGGTCTTCAGGATAAATCAATTCTACAAATGTGGAACGGCTTAGAAGAAAATTGTGCGGTTCGGTTTCGAAAATACGATGTGTTTCCTCTGACCATGTGATCTGAAAACCTGGTAAATCTATTTCCCAACTGCCCACTTTGGCTACTGCCTGGGCTTCTATCAAACGGGCGCTTTCCATTTGCATTTCATGAGCAATTGTGCGGTATTTTTGCTCACTCTGTTGCAACTTCTCCTCCGTCTTTTTTTTCTCGGTAATATCATAGACGATCTTAGCGGCTCCAATAACTTTTCCGTTATTGTCAATAAGAGGGGAGATCGTTAGCGAAACATTTACTCTTTTTCCATTTTTTGTAATCCTTACCGTTTCAAAATGCTGTACAGATTCCTTTCTTTTTATGCATTCTATAAAATCCGATTCTTCCTGCAAATGCTCTGGTGGAATAATGATAGAGATGTTTTTGCCAATGGCTTCTGCTGCTGAATAACCAAAAAGTTTTTCGGCGCTTAAGTTCCAGCTGGTAATTATGCCATCCAATGTTTTACTGATGATGCCATTATTTGAAGCATGAACGATAGCAGCAAGATGCGCCTGGTCATACATCATTTGCTCCCGTTCTTTTTCCCGGATGAATTTTTCCAGCGCATTATTTATTGCAGCCGGCAAACGGTTAGGCCGGTCTTTAAAAATATAATCATCTGCCCCTTTTTTTATGATGTCCACCTCAAACTCCTCTGATACATGCCCGGTAACGATTATGAAAGGAATTTTTAAACACGTTTCTTGTAATAAAGTCAATGCATCATTCGAGTTAAAAGACGGAAGAAAATTTTCAGCAAGTATGATATCCGGAGAAAATACTTTTAACGCATTTATGAATTTATCTTTCGAATCCACTACGAGGCTTTCAAAATCAAAGTTTTCTTTTTTTAGTATGTCATCTACCAGCTTTACGTCGGTGTTTAAATCTTCGAGGTGTAATATTTTTAGTTTTTTAATCATTTTCAAAATCCTGTTTTATTTTACATGGCTGGGTTAATGGGCATTTAGGTGCGTATAATATGTACCCTGCTATTTTACGAAGCAGCATTTTGTTTAAGCTAATCCGGAAAATAGCAGGGTATTTTTCGTGTCTTTTTTAAAAATTGTATGCTTAATCCATTGTATTTAAATTGGGGAAATGATCCCGTCAGTTGTTAAAAATAGGCATTCGCAAAGTTAGATCTATTACTGAAGGCGGGTACTAAAAGTACTGTATTAATGTATGTAATGTAGGAAATGTAAACTCATTAATACATCATTAGTGTTTAATGGAATATGATGTAGTAATTCTTCTACAGCCATTCAGTTATCTTCACATGCCCGGTTTATAATTATGCACTACTTGTTACAGTTCACCATTTAAGGGTGTGATCCTTATTTGTAATGTGTGCCTGGCCATTCAATTTACCCCAAAAAATCCTATTCTGCCAGCGTAAAGCGGCTGGCAGTGAGGTTTTACAATGACCCTCGAGGTACTGCAGACACGTTTTTTTATAAATTATAAGTTATGAATTATACCTGGTCATTATTTGTGAAGCCGACACGGGTTCACTTGAAAAGGCCGAACAAGAAAAGTACGAACCCCTCGCCGAGCAGAAGGTAAAGCCTTCAATATTTGGTCAGACTCACTGTAGCAAAAGGTAAATAATCTGTACACTAAAAAGTAATTGCAACAAAATTTAAAGCCAGTTTTGCAGCAACCGAAGCCATCTTGCCTTAGCGGAAATACACAGCCAGGAAAAGCAGTTACAAACCTGCCCACAATTATAGAGTGCCCAAAAATGGGCGAACTAAAAATGTTGGTGAAGCACATCATGCATGGAAGGGTTGGTACGAACCAATTCATATACTTCCGCTCAGGTAAGTCTCTTCTATTGTTGGGGTGGTGGTACCTCCGGCTTTTTCTAACGTAATTATAAAAGAAGTAGCACCCAGCGGCACGTTGTTCATTTCAATAAAACGATCCCGGATATCATCATTGATAATACCTACACTTAATAGGCTTTCCATCTACTATTGCCCATAACTGGTAACTGTTTTGCGAAACCTGCGGCAGGTGATGAATCATGATAAATGCCTTGCCGGCTGCTTTATCCCAAAATATAGTGCAGCGGCAAATACTGTGCGTTGAAACGCCATACATGGCAACGGGTGTAATGGTTGGTTGTTTTAAGATATTGTAATTATCAATGAGCAAGGGCGAGTAATTTTCCTTTTGTTTCAGCGCCGGTTGCTGCTCATTGTTTTTGCTGAATAATATAAAATTAAAGACACTGCTCACGGCCAGTAGTAAGATGGCAGCAGCAGCAGCCACAAATTTCAGCCAGCCTGTTTTTTTGTTTCTCAATTCTCCGCTGTTCATTGCCACAACCGGGGTTTGTAATGCATGGAGCGATTGTAAAATCTTTTCATCCACTTCAGCGCCGGGCAGTGTGGCATTATTCAATAAATTATTTTCCAGTTCTGTCTCATACTGTAAAACTGCCTCATTCAAAAGTGGATACTCACAGCGCAAGGATTCCATCTCACTCTTTTCTTCGGTGCTACACAAACCCATCACATAGGATTCAATAATATTTTGTTTGTGTAAATAACAGATCGCCTGGAACTTGGTTTCTCATGAAACAATTAAGAAGGATGTCGGATTAGAATCCGGCATCCTTTATTAAAATACCGTCGACCCCTAACATTCCTGCTACTGCAGCTATTTACTTACTACCTTTAAAAATGTAGAATACAATGCAGCATTAATAAGGCAGTAATCACAACTTAAAGAAATAGAATGGTGCAAGTGTACACGCCGGGTTTAACGCTGTGTGTTATCTGGAAATTGACCAATTGTCAGCCTGGAACTGAGGCTAAATTTATAATTAAAACTTAATGAGAAGAACTTACACGCCGCAGCATTCCGTTTGCCAGATACAAACTTTGATTCACGCTTCAGCTCATTGCATTTCCCTTAAAGCACCCCTTGTACAAAACCTTTTGTACCTGCCGCTTTATTCTGTCCACAATGAGCCGACTGAATATGTTTTTGCATGCCCGCTAATCAGAACCCTGTCGCCATCGTCAACGCAATTCAATTTTCCAAGTCTGTCTGACAGTTGAAAAGCTAACATGCTTTTCTTTTTAAGTCTGCGAGCCCAAAATGGAATTAGAGAACAATGTGCAGAACCCGTAACCGGGTCTTCTAAAATAGATGCCTGTGGTGTAAAGAACCTTGAAACGAAATCACAATTATCACCCCTTGATGTTACAATTACTCCTCCCGGATCTAAATTTATTTTGTCAAAACTTTGTCGGTCGATTAAGATGTTTTTTATTTCAGTTTCACTGTCGTAAACCAAAACATAATCTCTTGATTTAAACACTTCTTTTGGCTGAATGTTTAAAGAGTTTTTGATGATATCTGGCAACAGAGTCTCTGTTGGCATTCTGGCTGGGAGGTTCAAAGTATACTCATCGTTGTCAACAGTTACGATCAAATCTCCACTCAACGTATGAAAAACGATTTCATCTTTAGTATAGTGAAGAATTGTCTTTAGGCAATGTGCTGTAGCCAGTGTAGCGTGCCCACAGAGATCCATTTCTATTTCTGGTGTAAACCAACGAAGCTGAATTTTGTGACCGTTGTCAACGAAAAAAGCAGTCTCGGGAACTGCATTTTCTTTTGCTATTTTTAAAAGTGTAGCGTCTGTTAACCAATTTTGTAAGGGCACAACGCAAGCTGGATTTCCGCAAAATATTTTGTCTGTAAAGGCGTCAATTTGATAAAGGTCGAGTTTCATTTTGATGTTGGGTGTAAATGGCAGCCTACTAAGGCAACTTTTGCGATGCTCAGGTATTAGCATTAGCCCAAAACCGCCGGCAATTGTATTTATGGAGTTGAAGGTACCATCAAAAAGTTGAATGCATTCTTTAAGTGTAGATATGGACCAGCTTAAAATTAGGGATGACCAAAATTATTTCGGCGAATGCCAACTCAAGTTTCGTCTGCCATGGTCTACAAATTTAAGAAGCACAATATTTTAGTATCCTCCTATGTTAGGAAGCAATTAATACCTGATAGATAGAATTTCGAAAACGTCGATTACTGTGTCAGCAGAAGTTTTATGTTGTCTATCGCATCCACAGCATTTTGAACAGTATCTCCATGACTTGTCATAATTCGCAGTACCCTTTTCTGATCTTTTATTAATACCGAAACACACTGGCAACACCCGTTTTCGTAGGCATTTTTTCATGTGGAATAACGATTACCTTGCCGCCCATCTTTGTTACCAGCTCGCCCAGGTCATCCAACAAGTCATCCATTTCAGGGTGCTCTAAATCACCTTTTTCAATATTCCCTGTATCGGGGATTATTTTGCCCGCAATTTGGAGTTTAGCTTCTATTATTAATGTATCTACCCTGCCGGCCGCCGCCGCAGCAGCTACCTCATGTATACTGTCGCTGCCCATACCCTGCGACTTTGACTGCTGGTAAACATCACAAGCTTTGTCTATAACACTTAAGTAATACGGCTCCATAACTTTCCAGGCACGTTCCTCCAGTTCACTGGTTTCTACGGCTTTGGGGTTTACATCAATACCATCAGGAAGCAATGACAGATTGTTGCTTACCTTTTGAAAAAGATTGTGGTGCTCCGGCAATGCAGCCAGTATAAGCGGCAAACCTGTAGGTTTAGAATAATGCTCATTAATCGTTTTTGCTACAAACCTAAAAAACCTTTCGGCATCAGTGTCCATTTCATCAGATTTTCCACCGTGGCCATGGTGCATTTCGCCGCCTCTACCGCCTACAGCGCCTGAGCCGCCTGCACCCCCAACACCGCCATAGGAGGCAACAGTGGAATGCTTTTCGGTTAAATCATAACCCAATGCTTCATTTATATCTTTTGGGATACCGGGGGCAAGCTCTAATTCTGTCAGGGAATGCCTGTTACCTTCATACATATGATAATCCTGCAGGCTTAGACCTAGCACATGGAAACGCTCCACCGACTGCAAATATTTGCGAAGCGGTTTTGTATGAAAGCTATCTGCCACCACGGTTAGTTCTTCTGTGGTTACGGGCAAGGCAATAGTTTTAAACGTGTCGGCTGTAGCCAGCACAGCAAGTCCATCTAATGTATGCCTCCAAAAGTCTCCATTATCTTCGAGCGCTGAAAATGGCTGCAGCAGTGTGGTTACTTCCGAACTTGAATATTGTAGAAGCAGGGAGTGTTCCAGCTTTTTCACAAGATTTTTAAAAAGGATGGGATCCTGGATATTGCCAGGGTGCGTGCGATGCGTAGGCATATAGAGTGATATGCATGTTCCGGCATTTACGCTTAATAATTCTGGCATCATTTCAATAGTAAGTAAATCCATATAAATTTCGTTTATTAACTGGTTTAATAATTATTTGCAGTAGGAATTCAGTTAAACAGCAACACAAGGATTATTCCATTCTGCAGCAAGCTGCTCTAATTTATTTCTGATTTTATTGATTTATGCGAAATACACTTTCCCATGTAAAGTTGGGAGTACCAATTAATGATGGAAAGAGCTGTACCAAACACAGTGTTTGACAAAGCAGATTGCACAATTATAAAGGGCGTAACATTGAGGCTATAGGATGCTATTTCACCAGCCTGCCTTGGGCAGTGTCAACCGGTTTTTTAAGTGTCAGTTTAAGGCACATGAAGCCTATGATGCCTGCTATGAGTGAGGCTATGATAATGGCAATTTTTGAATTGTTGATAATGTCCGTATCATCAAAAGCAAGAAGCGTAATAAAAATAGACATCGTAAAACCGATACCTCCTAAAAAGCCTGCTCCCACTATGTTCTTCCATTTTAAATCTGAAGGCATTACACAAAGTCCTAAGCCAACCCCTATAAATGAAAAGAGCCATATTCCTAAGGGTTTTCCAATTACAAGTCCGGCCATAATTCCTAAACTGTTGGACTGGCCAAGCCCATTCTGCCAATCATCGCCAATTGCAATGCCGGTATTTGCCAGGGCAAATAATGGCAGAATAAAAAAAGCAACGGGCTTATGTAAAAAATGTTGCAGCAAGTAGGAAGGTGACTTTTCATCACCATCGCCAAAAGGAATAGCAAAAGCTAATAAAACCCCCGCGACGGTAGCATGAACCCCGGAATTCAACATAAAATACCACATGGCTACCCCACCTGCCATATACGGGATAAGGTTATGGACTTTTAAACGGTTTAGTAAGAGCAGCATAGCAAAGATTCCTAACGCTATAAACAAATTCGTAAAAGATAATGAAGTAGTATAGAAAATGGCAATTATAATGATTGCTCCTAAGTCGTCAATGATAGCCAAAGCTGTAAGAAATACTTTTAGCGATGTAGGTACACGGCTGCCTAACAAAGATAAAATTCCTATGGCAAAAGCAATATCTGTTGCCATTGGGATACCTGCACCTGGCTGGGTATCCGTACCAAAGTTGAGTAATAAAAAGAGACCTGCAGGAACAAATATGCCGCCAAATGCTCCAAATATAGGCAGGGCAGCATTCTTTATGTCCGATAATTCGCCTTTGTAAACTTCCCTTTCCAACTCTAACCCAATCAGAAGAAAAAAAATGGCCATGAGACCGTCATTGATCCAATGAACAATGCTGTGTCCGGCAAAATCGGTCTGCCAAAAATTGATGTAGCTTGTTTGCAAAGCAGAGTTGGCAAGTACAAGTGATATAGCAGCTACAAAAACTAAAATAAGTCCACCAGCTTTTTCGCTGTTGAAAAACTCGGTAAAAAGTCTCGTTACTTTCATGTTAAGGTCTTTTGTTGATGTTTGCAAGGGTTGCCGATACACTCGCAGGTAACGGATAATTGTAAATAAAAGTCCCGCTTTCCAAATTTACATACTATGTTAATAAAGATGAGTACTGTGTAAAATTTCTTGTACACCCTGGATGTACTTCGTGACAACAACCTCCCATAATTAAACTTATTTTGCCATACCGGATGAGCAGGTGTGGCACATAACCCTGCAAGGTTTATACCGCCTGGCACTAAAGGCAGGGATGCTTTGTAAATACGTTACCATTGGGCTCTTCTGGTTCCATAAAAAAAGCCCCGTTTCCGGGGACTTTTTTCTGAAACATTATTTTAAAACTAAAATCCTAAACCAACCGCAAAACCTTTGACACCTACCGGAAAGGACCTTAATTTGTTGGTACTTCCTGTGCTAAGGCTGATGGAGTAAAGATCCGTCATACCATTTACCATGAAAATAGCCCATGCATTATTGGTTCTTCCGCCTATATCGAAACCATTGCCTGCAGCTACATCAATACCCAGCGGTTTACCTGCATCCAGAGTGCCTGCATTGGCCGGGTTTTGAATATGAAGTTTATCGCTGGCATAATCAATATCATACAAAGTGGTAGTCACAGATCCGGGGAAACTATTAGTATAGGCTGCTCCATCCACTGATGGTGTACCGGGATTAAGATTTGGATCAGCAACAGCAACAACACCTGTTACAGGATGAAGGCGCAAATTCTGCCCCGTGTTACTTACCACACGAATCCTGTCTACAGTGGGATTAAAATCGAACCCGAATGTAGTACCAGACAGTGCCGGTGTAAATGCCCCGGTTCCGATGACGGTTGCAGCACCATTAGCCATGTTGATCGCATAAATCCTGCTACTACTTCCTAATGCATATAATTGGGCAGTTGCCGGGCGCATATCAATACCCAGGATGGTTTCCTGAGGTTGCAAACCTGTAATATTCTTGCTTATTGGTGTGGCAGCACTGGTGGGATCAAATATCAATAACTTGTTTGAGGCATCTACTGCATATGCAACAGGGTTTGTAGGTATGGCAAGGCCGATAATTACTTTGTCTGTTTTGCCGGCATTTCTTGCGGCCCCGGTAGCTAAATCAATATAATAAAATCTGTATTTATTTCCGTTGCTGGCTTCTGGCTCTCCGGCAACAAACCCACGGCCAAAAATAGCTGCAATTGCTACGCTGTTATCGGCTGAGATATCAAAACCTGCTTCGCCAACAGCCTGTAATCCTAAACTACCCACTGGTACTAAGGTTCCCGCATTGGGTGGATTTTGAATGTAAAGCATGTCAGTTTCTACATCTATATCATATAAAGTTGTAGTTGCTGCACCTGCGACACTATTGGTGTAAGCCACTGCTGTAACGGTAGATCCGGCAGGATTAATACTGCCATCTATTACAGCAACAGTGCCGGTTTCGGGGTTTAGCCTAAGGTTCTGGTCTGTATTGGTTACCAGGCGAATTCTGTCTACTGTAGGGTTAAAATCAAACCCAACCTGTGTGCCATTAATAGCTGGCACAAATGGAGTAAGAGAAACTGCAGCAGCAATACCGGTGTTTTGATTAATTACATACAAACGGCTTTCATTGCTTACACCGTATAACTGACCGGTAGCGGGTCTAAAATCTATTGCAAGAATTCGTTCAGAAGTACCAACAAGGCCCATAATATTTACACTGCTTAATTCAGACAAAGGGTTTCCCGAAGCATATTTAACCAGTTCATTGCTGTTGGTTAATGCATAAAAAATGGCACCCTTAGGCTCAGGTAACTCTTTGGCAGATTTGAAAGAACTTTCGTTTTTTAAATCGGGGTTTACAATAGAGTCCTGCTTAGAGCAAGAGGAAAACAACACAGCTGCAAACAAGCAAACTGCTGTCATACATAATGGGAATTTTGCGTGTAACATATGTAAATTTTTTAAGCAAGGTAAAAACGCAAATACGGTATAATGAAATAGTTGGATTTAATATGAACAATTTAAGTTTGTCGATGTCCAGGATAGCGGATAGTTTGATATTAGGGACAAGGCAGGCAAATATGCAACGCATGAATATGAGCCGAGTCCTTTGTTTCGATTGCACCGGTTAGCACTCCTTTTTTGAAATACTTTTTGCCTAACAAAAATTATTTCACCCAGCAAAACGACGAAGGCAAAACTCTAAGGATCATTGTAGGTGAAAAGGCAGGTACAAAAAAACCATTTTTGTGCCGTAGATGGCCAATAGACACCGTGCTATCTATTGACATATGCTTGCGCCAGTGCTGGCGAATCTTGTGCCTCACACACTCAAAGCACCCCGGAATCCCCTGCCGCCATAGTAGGATTGTACGCCATTGTGATAGACGAATATCCGCCCGAAACGGTTGTCTCCAAAAATGGCTCCGCCGAGTTTCCGCATTCCATCAGGAGTTTTTAGCCAGCTCGAAGTTTTGGTATCAAAGTTCCCCAGGGTTTGCAGGTGGCGGTAGGCTTCTTCGGTTAAGAGTTCTATGCCCATCTCGTTCGCCATTTCCATCGCACTGTTGGCAGGCTTGTGTTCTTTTCTTGCCTCCAGGGCTTCGTGGTCGTAACAGAGGCTCCTACGGTCTTTAGGCGTTTCGGGGCTGCAATCATAAAAAATGAATTCACCGGTTTTTTTATCAAAGCCCACCACATCGGGTTCTCCGCCACTATGCTCCATCATTTGCAGCGCCCATAATTTCTCAGCGGCGGCCGGTAGTTCCAGCCGGGCTTGTACCTGCGGCCAGTTTAGTGCTTCGTGTCGCTGCATGTTTTTTTCAAACCGGGCTTTTAATACAGCCAGCAATGTTTTGAGTTCGGATGCAGACAATTGTTTTTTAGTTTTTACGGCCATGGCTCCAGTATTTAATATGATAGATTTTTTTTGGATCTGTATACTTAAAAGACCCGCAACAGTTGCTGCAGCTTTAATTCAGCACCTGTTTTGTAACTAGCATCCGTTGAACCTGCGCTGCTTTTAGAAACCATGTTATAAAAAACAGACACTTCATTTATCCTCCTCGATCTCTGTCTTCAAAACACTTTTTAACAACATGAAACCGATGATACCTGCCAGCAGGGAGGAAACCAGGATTACAAACTTGGAGTTGTTGATGATAGTAAGGTCATCAAAAGCCAACAGGGTTATAAATATAGACATAGTAAATCCTATGCCACCTAAAAAGCCTACGCCTATTAACGACTTCCACTTCATGTCGTCTGGTAGGGTGCAAAGGCCCATCTTTACAGCTAAAAAACAAACCAGGAATATACCCAGCGGTTTACCCACTATTAGTCCGAGGGCAATACCCGTGCTATAGGTTTGCGTTAGGGTTCCGCCAATATCCGAACTTAAAATAATGGCAGTATTGGCCAAAGCAAAAATGGGGAGAACGATAAAAGCCACCGGTTTGTGCAGAGCAAGCTGTAGAATGTAGGAAGTGGATTTTTCGTTCCCATTGCCAAACGGTATAGCAAAGGCCAGCAGTACTCCAGTGATGGTGGCATGCACGCCGGAGTTGAGCATGAAATACCACATGGCCACTCCCAAAACAAGGTAGGGAATCACGTTCCTCACTTTAAGCCTGTTCATGGCTAGCAGCGCTGCAAAAATGCCGAGCGCAATAAAGAGGTTTGCCCACAGCAGGGTTTTGGTATAAAAAATAGCGATGACCAATATAGCTCCCAAATCGTCTATCACTGCCAGGGCCGTTAAGAATATTTTTAAAGAGGTGGGCACCCTGTTGCCCAATAGGGATAAGATTCCCAGGGCAAAAGCGATATCCGTAGCCATAGCAATTCCTGCACCAGGCTGGGTGGGCGTACCATAGTTGAGGAGTAAGTAAAGTGCTGCCGGCATTAGCATGCCGCCAAGGGCTCCGGAAACAGGCAGCATGGCATCTTTAATGGTAGACAATTCTCCGACGTAAATTTCCCTCTCCAGCTCCAGCCCTATCAGCAGAAAGAAAATAGCCATTAGGCCGTCGTTGATCCAGTGCTCTATGCTATGCCCTGCAAATTGTGTTTGCCAAAAATCAGTGTAACCTTCTCCAAAACCTGTATTGGCCAGCAGCAGGGATACCACCGTGCAAGCCACCAGTGTAAGGCCGCCTGTCTTTTCACTATTGACGAATGCTGTAAAGAGATTAGTTGCTTTCATTTTTTATGAACAGTTATTAAAGGAACGGGTTAAAAGAAAAATAAAGGAGCGAAAATAGTTTAAAACAAAGTGCCTTAAAAATATGAGTCCAATCTCCTTAAAAACATGCGACCCTTTTAATTAAAATTAAGAGAGATTATTACTGGATAAGACCCATTCCTGAAAATGATTTCGCAGCCGGTGAATACTACTTTAAGATGCTATTATAAAAATGGTAATGCTAATCAAAACATAGTTCGTCTTCATGCTACATTTGCCAATGAAAGCACAGAACAATTGTTTCTAAACTGCGCAATAACACGGCTGCTTTTGGATGCACCCTATTAAGGAAGAAATAAAGTTTTTATGATGTGGGGATGCTGGTTTTTTGAAATAAAAACAATATCATTGCATCACCAATCTTATCAACTTATGAAAAAAATATATTTATTAGCCATCGCATTTTTTATTTGTGGCATTGCCATTTCTCAAACAATCGTTATTGGAGGACAATGCATTGCTACATCTGTCACGCTTACTTATGCAACAGATGTAGATGGTAAACCTGCGTATGTGGGTTCGGGCACGGTGTTAGGAATGACCGGTACCGAGGTAAGTCTTTTTTGGATAGGCGCACCAGAAAATGTGTGGGTTATTGCATTTGACGGCCAACCCTACTTTCAAAATCCCTGCAACACGTCCATTCCTCCGGGCACTTCACCTAATATATGCCCCTGGACAACCGTTCCCGGTACAACTTGTACCGGCGCCAACCCACTATCAGTATCAGGAGCTGTGGTTTTACCTGTAACCCTTACAGCTTTTACAGCAACCGCTACAGGTTCAAACGTAGCTTTGCAATGGACTACCTCACAGGAGAGTAATAACCGCGGGTTCACGTTGCAGAGATCTGCTGACGGTGTAACCTGGACAGACCTCGGCTTTGTAGCGGGTGTAGGCAACTCTTCAACTTCAACGAAGTACAACTACACTGATAAACTCCCCGGCACCGGTATTAATTTTTATCGCTTGCGCCAGCAGGATCTTGACGGCAGAACCAGCTTGTCTTCTATTGTTACAGCCACTATCGGCAGCAATAAATTCTTCAGTATTTCTGACAACCCTGGCAAGGGTATTTATAAATTAAGTATGGCTTCTTCTTTAGAAGTTTTGCAAATATTGATAACCGATGCCAGCGGAAAAGTGCTGCTGAATAAAAGGACGGCTGCCGGCAACCAGGTGATAGATATCAGCAACCAGGCACCAGGTGTTTACTGGCTGATGGTTAAAAAAGGGACTACTCAAACAGGCTTAAAACTTATCAAACTCTAACTATGAAGGAAATAGCAAACAGCCGCCGCAATTTTTTAACTACGCTGGCGCTTCTTTCCTCCGGCACAGTGCTGGCAGGTGCACCAGCGGGTTTATTTGATACCGGCAAAGCAGGCAATGCCTCACTTAAAAAGAGTTGGGCTACTTTGGTAAAGAACTATGGAGCCTCGGGATTGGTAGATTTCACTAACGGCGTTGCTCATACGCTGGAACCGGTGAAAGGGCACAGCCACCAGGCGGGTGAAACGGTCAGTTTTTCCACCCAAAATTTGCTTGCGCAGCCAACGTGGATTTTTTGGGATAAAAACAGCAGTCATCCGGATGACATGCTCGTACATTTTTTCGAAAATTCATATCCTTACAAAAAAGTCAAAAGCATCAATCGTTTTGAACTCCTTGCGCTGGTACAATTAACTTCGGAGGAGTACATGATCCAGGCTATTTGCATTCCTTCCAGAGATACCAACCACCCTCGCCTCGATGTTAAAACACGTACTGGGAAGAGACAAAATATCCTGGAGGCAAACTTAATTGGAAATCATAAAGTCGTATTTACAAAACAATTTTCTTATACCGTTTAAATTTATTTTCTATGGATCCATTCATTGGTACAATCATGATGTTCGGTGGCAATTTTGCAATCCGGGATTGGGCTTTTTGCAATGGCCAGTTATTGCCTATTGCCCAGAACACCGCTCTTTTTTCAATACTAGGCACCACTTATGGGGGCAACGGGCAAACCACTTTTGCACTACCAGATTTGAGGGGGCGTGCACCCATACATTGGGGGCAGGGATCAGGTCTTTCAGGCATAACACTGGGTCAGGTAGGAGGAACGGAATCCGTTACCTTGCTCACAAACAATTTGCCTGCGCACAATCACGCCATGACGGGCTCTACTTTAGCAGGGAATTCGTCGGTGCCAACCGGAGCAGTACCTGCCAATAGCGGGGCGCTGGACAAAGAATACAGTACCGAGTTAAGTTCCAATGTTGCCATGGCTCCTACGGGTGCTGCCGGTGGAGGACAACCTTTTGGTAGCCGCAATCCCTACCTCGCTGTAACTTTTTTGATAGCTTTATTTGGAATTTTTCCAAGCCGGAACTAATCTTTTAAATATGCCAACCAATCAACAATGGTGGGAAAGCCTGTCGCCAGAATGGCGCCAGGCTTTTAGCATTGCAGTGCTGCAAAAGAATACGCCCCCAACTGAAGAAGACCTGGAAACCTTGATGAACCTCGCAGTGTTGCGGCTTACCGGTCCCGATGCGCCCCACCCTAACTGTTCCTTTGAGCTCTCAGACCTTTCTGGCATTACCGCCCTGGCCAACCTGCAAATCTTGATTGTAAGTCATCATGCACTCACGGGCATTGAAGACGTTGCTGGGCTTTCACAACTTGTATCTCTGTTTGTTTTCAACAACCGCATCAGCAGTTTGAGAGGCATCGAAGGGCTGCTCAAACTAGAGCAACTGTATGTGCAATGCAATGAACTGCATTCTATGAAAGAAGTAAAAGGGCTTACACAATTAAAAGAGTTGTACGTAAGCGACAACAGGCTCAACTCCCTCGAGGGCCTCACGGAAAAGCATGCAGAATCTTTAAAAAAATTCGTGTGCCTGCCCAATGAAACTTTAAAGCAAAAAGAAATTATTCACGCAGAAAGAGAATTGGGTATTATTTGCAGATAGGCGTTATGGAGAACCAGCTAAACATACCTGCTTGTGCCCCTTTATTGCAAAAACAATTTCCTTACCGACTCCTGCGAAGTAATCCACTTTTTTGCGAATGGATCAGCAATACGGGTGCAAATTTCACCGAGCCTTTTTTTGATGATACCATCTCCCGGCTGAGATCGGCAACAGAAAACCAGCACCAGTTCAAAAGCATTGCCTCCCTGGAAATGTTACCAGGCTGGGCCGCCGAGGCAGCCACCAACCGCACTCCCACTGCGCTTATATTTCATGTATCCCGATGCGGATCTACACTTCTGTCGCAATTGCTGGCACTGCAACCGCAGCACATGGTACTTTCAGAAGTGCCGTTCCTTGATGCGCTCCTGCGCCTGCCTTTTAATAATGAAACACTATACGAAGCAGATGTATCAACCCTATTTGGTGCTGCACTGCAATTGTATATTAACAGCAGCCTGGAGCAACCTTTAAATGTGTTTATAAAAACCGACAGTTGGCACCTGCATTTTTATGAGCAACTAAGGGAGCTTTACCCCAAAGTGCCTTTTATACTTTTATATCGTGACCCATGGCAAGTGCTCCAGTCGCAGCAGCGGCGGCGGGGCATGCAATCGGTACCCGGCATGATAGAACCTGCAGTATTTAAATTTACCCCCGCCCAATCGGCCGTATACGATCTTGATGTTTACATGGCCCAGGTGCTACACACTTATTTTGAGAAAATGATTGCTATTGCAGCAGCCGATAAACATAGCCTACTCATCAATTACAACGAAGGCGCAGCAGCAGCAGCCATGCATAAAATAGCATCGGTAACAGGTATTGTAATTGATGAAGACTACGAGCAAATCATTCTTCAGCGGGCAGCCTACCATGGTAAATATCCGGGTGAGGTTTTTAAAGAAGAACAAACCAGCGAAATGGCACCAGGTTTTTTAAGCCCCACCCTTGCCTTGTTCCATCAACTGGAAGAAATGCGGCTTAGGCAGGATTCAATGTAGAAATTATAAACTCAAAACATCTGCGGGCAGCAACATCAACAGCTTCCGCCCCGGTATCTATGGTAAGATCGGGGTGCAGCGGTTCATCGTACCGGTCATTTACGCCTGAGAGATTGTGTAATTTTTGGGGATCTGTAGCTGGCAACAATGCACGCTTGTAAAGTCCTTTGGTATCCCTTTCTATTAATAGTTCCAATGCACATTTAACGTAGATAACCAGCGCACCTGTGGCAGCAGTAATTTGCAGTCGCTGGTCTTCAAATGGGTTGATGGCAGCAATCAATGTTACGGCCCCTGCTTGCTGGCTTTCCTTAGCCACTTCCAAAAGCCTGCGTATATTTTCACGGCGGTCTGCCTCTGAGAACCCAAGATCTTTATTAAGCGTATGGCGGTATTGATCCCCATCTATCACTGCAACATTAAAACCGGCTGCATTCAACTGTTCCCTAAGGGCCAGGGCCAGCGTTGATTTTCCGGCACCAGACAAACCGGTGAGCATGATGATAAGCATGTAAAATATTTTTAAATGTCGGATTGTTCTAAGGAGGCCTGCATGTCGTCGGCTAATTGATCGCCAACCTCGGTTTGCATCAGGCGGAGTTGTGCAATAATCTTTATTTTGTCCTCACGGCTGTGCGTGACCCCTTGCTGGGGATCATCAAAAGTAGACCGGGTATGGGCAGGCTCGGTGAAATAATCGGTTAGCCATCTGTTCACCACACCATCTATTACAAGATGTATTCTGTTGCTGTCACTTTTATTGGCTACGCTGTGCTGAAGGGAAAGATTGAGGTACCAGCAACTGCCTTCATTCATGGGTATTACCTCGTCCTCAAGCATAAATTTTACTTTAGCATTTGTGTATACCGGGATGTGAATACGCACTTCTCCTTGTTCAAAATTAAGGTCATGATCCTGGTGAGGTTTAATAACAGCGCCTGCATCTAGTCTCATCAGGCGCACGGCAGTTTTCTCCATTTTAAAAGAATCCATTACTTCTTTAATATAGGGACACTGCGCAAGCAATGGGGTATCTTTAAATGCGTGCCCGCCCTGCAGGGCGCTGGGTTGAATGGCTGTGTTGTTATCTGCCAGCCCATTGATAGATCGTAATTGCATCGTCGTCCAGCTGCCTTCATAATTGCTTTTGTTGTAGTGCTCCTTCCATAAAGAGCCTTCTAATTGAAAAACTTCCTGCTGCAGCCTTGCGGCATCAAACTGCTGGTTAAAATGTATGTATTTTATCAATGCTTAAAATTGAATTGTGAGAATAGTCTGCAATTTAATCATTGTATGCTCAAACTTTTGTGTGACCGTAAAGTGCCCCTGCTGCCCGCTTTGCAACGCAATTAAAAGTTGATTATTATTTGCCAGGGCATTTGAATATTTACCATCATAGAAAGGCTCTACATTTATATAAATATCTTTAGCAAATGAAGGAAGCATTGTATGATGTAGTTATTGTGGGTGCCGGGCCCATCGGCCTGGCTTGCGCCCTTGAAGCTAAAAACGCAGGGCTCAGTTATGTGGTGTTGGAAAAAGGTACCCTGGTAAATTCTTTGTATCATTACCCGGTGAACATGACTTTTTTTAGCACCAGCGAAAGACTGGAAATTGGTGGGATACCTTTTGTGTGCAACAGCCCCAAGCCCACCCGCAGCGAGGGTATGGAGTACTACCGCCGTGTAGCCGTGGCAGGCGGCCTGCACATCCGCCTGTTTGAAGAAGTGACGGCTGCCATCAAAACAGGAAATGCTTTTACCATTACCAGCACTAAGCAAACTTACCAGGCGCATAACATGGTGCTGTGCACCGGCTTTTATGATATCCCCTACTTGCTAAATGTGCCGGGGGAAACTTTACCCAAAGTGAAACACTATTACGATGATCCGCATTTTTATGCATTTCAAAATGTGCTGGTAGTAGGTGCCGCCAATTCTGCAGTAGATGCTGCCCTGGAAACCTGGCGCAAAGGAGCGAACGTAACCATGCTGGTGCGAGGCGAGCGCCTGAGTGAAAGAGTGAAGTACTGGGTAAAGCCCGATGTGGAGAACCGCATCAGTGAAGGTTCTATCAAAGCGTACTTCAACGCATCGCTATTGGCTGTGCGACCCAACGAGGTAGATATACACACCGCAGATGGTCCTGTTACCATTGCAAACGACTGGGTGCTTGCCATGACGGGTTATCAACCCAACCTTGGTTTTCTCCAAAACCTCGGCATACAACTTTCTAATGATGCTGCCCGCACACCGGTATACAATGAAGAGAATTTTGAAACCAACATTGCAGGCATTTACCTGGCCGGGGTTATTTGTGGAGGCATGAATACGCATCGCCTTTTTATAGAGAACTCACGGGAGCACGCTCTGAAAATAATCGACGATATCTTTTTTAAAAAACAACAGAAGTAATGATGCCTCACAAAAAATACGTTTTGAAAACAACATAAATAAGGGCAAGCCCTGGCCTTTACAAATTGTAGAAAGCATCAAGCGTTGCTGCATTTTCGGGGAGTGTATTCCCCATCAAAATTGCTCCTGCCATTTTTACAAACTACACAACATAAAATATTTGACTGGCATGGTATTAGAAATATGTTTGAACAGTTTCAAACAATTATTCAAACACTAACCATTCAATCAACATTATGGCAACAACTAAAAAAGCCGCCTCAAAAGCGCCAGCAAAAGATGCATCTAAAGCACCTGCAAAAGCTGCCGGCAAAGTGCCCGCAAAAAAAGGTGCCGCTAAAGAATTGGAAGATCTTTTTGAAGACAGCCTCAAAGATATTTTCTGGGCTGAAAAAGCCCTTACAAAGGCACTCCCCAAAATGATCAAAAACGCCACCTCACCTGAATTAAAAAAAGCAATCACCAGTCATCTTGAAGAAACGAAGGGACAGGTAACACGACTGGAAGATATTTTTGCATCGATGGGTAAAAAAGCCCAGGCAAAAAAATGCGACGCCATGGAAGGATTAATTAAAGAAGGCAATGGCATCATGGAAGAAACACGACCCGGCCCGGTAAGAGATGCAGGTATCATCGCTGCTTCTCAAAAAATTGAACACTACGAAATTGCGAGCTATGGTACTTTAGCAGCTTTTGCAAAAGTTTTGGGAGAGAAGACGGCTTTAAAACATCTGTTAGCTACGTTGCAGGAGGAAAAGAAATGTGATGAGTTGCTTACGAGCATTGCAGATACTGCGCTAAATACTGCGGCAATGAAATAATAATTTTAATCGACAAGTAGTTTCAAAAAAACTCAACGTAAAAAGGCAGTCTGCAAAGACTGCCTTTTTACGTTGAGTAAACCCCACCCAGAGCTATAACAAAATTTTGGCCATACCAGGCACTTACATTTAACCACGGTTCACCCACAATAAATAACTTTATAGGATTACGCAGCAGAGCACACCTGCATTCATAAATACATCTACTATGAAAATTTCCAGGTTACTGATCTTCCCTTACTTTATGCTGATTTTGGGTGGCTTAATGTCGTTTAGCAAACCATCTGGTCTGCCAGAAGAGGTAGTTGCCAAAACGAATGAGTTTCGCAAAGCCAATGGCCTACCAGCTTTACAGGTAAATGATCAACTAAATGAACTAGCGCAAAAGCACAGTGAAGCCATGGCAAAGGGCCGCACATCCTTTGGTCATGATGGCTTTGACAAAAGAAATGCTGTAGCCACCGCTTCCATTAAAACACTTTCTAGCTTTGCAGAGAATGTAGCCTATGGCCCCGAAACCGCCACGCAGGTGGTGGATAATTGGAAAAATTCTGCAGGGCACCGCAGAAACATGCTGGGCAAAGGCTATAAACTCATTGGTGTAGGTATTGCCAGGGGTAAAAACGGGCAGTTATTTTACACCCAGATATTTGGCGGGTAACCCCGGTTTGTATAATATTTTTAGATTTATTCATCAGCAAGAGTCAACATTTTCCTTTCGAAACGTGCATTGCTCCTGGCCCTATGTGTTAACACTCAGCTCACAATTTTGATTGCCGTTATAACAAACCCGACGTAAAACAAAGATTTGTTTAATGCTCTTACAAGACCCGAGTTTAAAACGCATTTAACTACCATTAAGGCGTACTTGCAGATCTTGCAAAAATTAGAGGATACATTGAGCAGCTTTGTATAAGAAAGTGCTTCATATAATAAAGCCGCCCGGAGCGAATGGTCTGGGGATTACTGTGGAAAGCAGTGGACAAGATATAAGAATAGTTATATAAGATACAGGAATGGGTTTAAGCGTGGACACAGCAAAAAAATATTTTTATAATCTGGTCCAGGTAGAAGGAGATGCGCATGTATATTGGCTGGGCTTGGTTTATACATGGGTAACGAGATCGTGCAGTGGCATATAGCTGAGCTAACAGGTGCCAGGGGATAACAAAAAGGCTCGGAAATTGTATTATGGCTCCCCTTATAAAGCTGTATGTTCTAAAAAACACTATTTCATGCCCGACAATAAGGTGGTTTACCTGGTAGAAGACGATCCTGCCATAAGAGAATTGGTTGCATATTTACTGGCCGAAGAAGGTTTTGAGGTGCATGCCTTTGGCACTGTGCTCAGTTTTAGAGAAAGCTTGCCTTCTGCCTCTCCTAATCTTTTTATCCTGGATATTATGCTGCCTGATGGCAATGGAATAGATGTAAGTGTAGAATTAAAATCTTATTCTAATACGAAAGCTGTTCCTGTACTTTTAATGTCTGCAGACCACGGCAAGGTAAATAAACCCACCCCCGCATCTGCAAATGCGTTTTTGGCCAAACCATTTGATATTGATGAACTGCTGGCAAGAGTACATGTGCTTACAGACTAGTACAGGTATTAGATTGTCCATTGATCGTGCACTACTCCTACAAGAAAGTAATGCTCACCCATTTTTTCAAAAACAAGTCTGAGGCTGCACCAATCCATGCCGGCGTACTTTTTATCAAAACCAGAAAAATAACTTTCCACATACGGCAGCCCCACATAGACAGCTTCTAGGTTGTTCAATGAATTGCCACTACCGACCATCTTGTTAAGGCTGGTTTTTTCTGAATTCACAAAGTCTTTGTTGTACACAAATTTTAAGAAATAAGCCTTGCAGGAAAGTAAAATTGTGTCGCCACTGCCATCATATTGGCCCCAGTTAATTTCTTTGTTTGCATTCATTTCTTTTTTAAAGCGCTCCACAGAAAACTGTTGGTGGCGAACCGTATCTACATAACCGTAAGGAGAAAACCTAACACCCCGGTCCTGGTGGATATATTTGGCCAGGCCAGCATAATCCTTACTTTTCAGCAGTAATAAAATAGTCCTGTTTAACTTAAATACTGCAGAATCCTCAGAAATAACCGGCTCTTTTGCAGGCATCGTTCCAGGCGTATCGGGAACTGTTGCATCGGCGGGCACTGATGCAGAAGAAGTTTTTTGCTTGTTTTGATTACAGCCAATGAGCGCCACCAGGAGCAACACAAAAGTTAATGGACGGATAGTTGTTTTGAGCATTTTAGTTGTGTTAGAGCGACACAAATGTGGGTAGCTTTGTTTGAAAGGTAAGTTTTCAATTCGTACCTAAAAAATATTTAAGACCTATTAAATAAATCTGGCGAAGTATTTTTCAGCATATACCGGTTTTATTAATTTTAGACCATTCTAAAAGAACTCTCTATGGCATCATTGTTTGAACCGCTCAGCATTAGGAATATTGTATTTAAAAACAGGTTGGTTGTGTCGCCCATGTGCCAATACTCTTCAGAAGATGGCTTTGCCAACGACTGGCACCTGGTACATTTGGGTAGCCGTGCCGTAGGTGGTACCGGTCTTATATTTACAGAAGCGGCGGCGGTTTCGCCTGCCGGCAGAATATCGCCGGGCGACCTTGGAATATGGAAAGACGAACACGTAGAAATCTTACAACGCATCACTACTTTTATAGAAAAGCAGGGAGCGGTAGCCGGCATCCAATTGGCGCATGCAGGCCGAAAAGCCAGTCACCATGCCCCGTGGCTTGGAGGCAAGCCGCTTACAGAAAGCGAGGGCTCCTGGGAAACCATTGCCCCTGGCAGCCTACCCTACGCCCCCGGCGAACCTACTCCTACTGCAATGTCTCTACATGACATACGGGTATGCATACACGATTTTGCTCAGGCTGCATCCAGGGCATTAAAAGCAGGTTTTAAAGTGATCGAACTTCATGCGGCACATGGATACCTGCTCAATGAATTCTTATCTCCATTAAGCAACAAAAGAACAGACGAATACGGCGGCAGTTTTGAGAACCGCTGCAGGTTTTTATTGGAAACAGTAGCAGCCACCCGAAAAGTGATAGGCTATAATCTTCCCCTCTTCGTGCGCATCTCAGCTACAGACTGGGTACCCGGCGGATGGTCGCTGGAAGATTCTATTGCACTTGCCCGAAAGTTAAAACAGGCATCTGTAGATCTGATAGATTGTTCTTCTGGCGGCAACTCGCCGGAACAGCAAATTGAGACCGGCCCTTTGTACCAGGTTCCCTTTGCCGCAGCCATAAAAAAAGAAGCGGGTATGCCAACGGGGGCAGTGGGTTTCATTACCACGGCCAGAGAAGCCGAATCAATATTGCATGATGGCCAGGCCGATATGATTTTTATGGCACGGGAGTTTTTGCGTGACCCCTATTTTCCGTTGCATGCAGCCAAAGAATTAAGTACCGACATTACCTGGCCTGTACAATACGAAAGAGCGAAAAGAAAATAAGACTGCTACTTCCCATTTGGTTTTAGCCAGTTTGCTACCTGGCTTTGGTTGGCAGATAAATTTTTACCGATGTTTTCCTTCCATTCACCTACGTTTTGCCCCTGTTTGCCTAATGGCTATTTCTGCGATGGTTGCCTGCGGCTACATTTGTGTTATAATTAAAGCCTAATAACATGAACAACAACAGAGACATAAGAAACAGGGACAACAGCCGCATCATTGGCGGGTTGATTATTATTGCTGTAGGCGCAGTGTTGCTATTGCGTAATACGGGCGTCTACTTTCCACGCTGGTTATTTAGCTGGCCAATGATTCTAATACTGGTAGGTATTTACAATGGTTTCAAACACAATTTTAAAAACCCTTCCTGGTTGATATTGATTGGCATCGGTAGTTTCTTCCTGGTGCAAAAATTTATACCTGGCTTAAGCCGTGAACCGCTTTTTTGGCCACTGGTAATCATAGCTGGAGGTGTACTGTTCATGTTGCGACCCAGGAAGAATGCATTCGTGTGGATCAATGACAAGGATCAGAATACCTGGGGCGGCAGCAATACAACTTACCTGGGTACACAAAGCGGCGTAGTACCAGACGTCAGTGACACCATTCATGTTCGCTCTGTTTTCAGTGGTGTAAAAAGAAGTATGCTCTCCAAAAATTTCCAGGGTGGAAACATCTCCAGCATTTTTGGTGGCAGCGAAATAGATTTTACGCAGGCAGACATCAACGGGCAGGTAGTCCTTAGCTTTGAAGTACTGTTTGGCGGCGCCAAAATAATTATCCCATCACACTGGGCTGTTCAAAACGAAATAGAAGGTGTGTTTCATGGTGTGGATGATAACCGAAGATTTAACCCTGATGCTGCATTGAACCCAGGGAAAGTCCTTATCCTAAAGGGCTCTGTAACCTTTGGCGGTGTTGAAATAAGGAGTTATTGATAGCGATCCACTGCACACTTCCTCATCACTCTCAAAACAAATCGTATGAAATGGTTTCTTTCCAAACTGGTGTTCCAGGTATTTTGTGGCACAGGCGAACATACGCCGCAGTTTGACGAACAACTCAGGCTTATTTGTGCCGAAGATGAACTGCATGCCTTTTACAAGGCGAGGCTACTGGGCGAAGGCGATTGCCTAAACCAGGAAAGCGCTACCTGCATTGACGTTCAATGGAAATTTATAGATGTTACAGAGTTGCATATTCTGGAAACTGAAACAGAAGGGGCCGAGATCTTTTCTGCAATAAAAGAAGAAGCCGATGCCAGTGTGTACATTCGCAGCGTACAAAGAAATGCGGCCCGCTTGCTGGAGCAAGGGCTCCACGAGTTCATCTATTAAATTAAACGCAGTGGCCATTCAACCACAAAACAAACAACCCCGCCTGGCATTTGTGGCTGTGTTCATAGCCTGGTTTGCCGTTTGGAGTACTGTGCAGGTAAAGCTCCTACTCATCTACGGTGTGCCAACAGCCAAAGCCATTACAGATGCTGTTGTAAGCAATTTGTTGCTAGAAGCGCTTTGCCTGCTCATCATCAACAACATGCGCTACTACCTGCCACGAAAAGAAAAATACTGGTACAGCCTGGTGGTAAGTACCGTTATTGCTGCACTTTGGTTAATGCTCGCATGGATTGTTTTGTGGAGCTTGTATAAAAATGATCAGGCTTATATGCTTGCCTTTGCTCACACTGCGATACTGCGATATATGATTGCTTTTTTGATGATCGGATGCTGTACCGCTCTTAGCCTGCTTTGGTATTCTCAAAGAGATATGAAGGAGGAAAATATTCGCAAAGCAAGCATGGAACGGCTGGCACGGGAGGCTGAATTGCATAAACTGAGACAACAACTGCAACCACATTTTTTATTCAACAGCCTTAACTCTATCAGCGCTCTTACCGGTAGCCAACCAGAGAAAGCCAGGCACATGATTCAACAACTCTCCGACTTTTTGAGGGGAACCCTAAAAAAAGAAGAGCAACAATGGTCCAGTTTTGATGAAGAATTACAATACCTGCAGTTGTACCTCGATATAGAAAAAGTGCGGTTTGGATATCGTTTGCAAACGCAGGTAAATGCGGAAGCAGAGGCCCTGCAACTTTTGCTGCCGGCTATGCTATTGCAGCCCCTTGTAGAAAACGCCATCAAATTTGGCCTCTACGACACCATCGGCGAAATAAGCATTGTTATAACCGCCAAAAAAGTAAACGACCTCTTGGAGGTAACCGTTGTAAACCCTTTTGATGAAGCCACTGCAGCACCCTTAAAAGGAACCGGGTTTGGTTTGTCTTCCATCAGGCGGAGGCTATACCTGCTGTTTGGTCGCACCGATTTATTGGAAACAGCAAAGCAAGAACAAGAATTTATTACCAAAATAAGCATACCACAATTACATGAAAGCAATTATAATTGACGATGAACCCCTTGCCCGTATGATGGTGAAGGAATACCTGCAAGGCTATCTTGAAATTAAGGTAGTGGAGGAATGCAACAATGGGTTCGAAGGGCTTAAAGCAATTCAGCAACATCAACCAGATTTGATTTTCCTGGACATCCAGATGCCCAAAATTAACGGCTTCGAAATGCTGGAGTTGATTGACAATCCGCCACAGGTAATTTTTACCACGGCTTTTGAAGAGTATGCCATCAAGGCATTTGATATGCATGCCGCTGATTATCTTTTAAAACCTTTTAGCAAAGAGCGCTTCGATAAAGCCATGCAAAAGTTACAACAGCCACGCACAAACGCAGTAGAAGAAGTGGTAGCCACCGCTCTGCAATCTTACCAGCCCAATAACCGCATTGTGGTAAAGGACAATGGCAAAATTAAGATCATCCCACTGGGTACTGTGCAGTACCTGGAAGCTGCAGATGACTACGTGAAAATATGTACGGCAGAAGGCAATTTTCTAAAAAAGAAAACTATGCAATATTTTGAACAGACGCTGCCCAGCCGGGAGTTTATTCGCATACACCGCTCCTACCTGGTAAACACTTCTTCTATAACCCGGATTGATCTGCATGAAAAAGACAGTCACCTGTTGCTGCTAACCAGCGGAACAAAATTGCCGGTGAGCAAGACGGGCTATATCAAATTAAAAGAAGTGTTGGGTATTTAGTTTTACGAATGAAACCTACCAGGATTCTGAAATTGCGCTGAGGATATCTACACCGAAGATTTTGGCAGTAATTTGTAGTAGCTGTGCATGCGTTCCTATGTCCACAGGATAGGTCAATAAATAATACAGAAAAAAAATAGCCTTTCCAAATTGCGTGGGTATAACAAAGCTTGCCGGTCATATGACTTGCCAAGTGGCCAGTTGGCTATTTGGTACTAACAATTGCAACAAACGACATTATAAAACTTAACCTAGTTACCTAACAAATTATAAGACCAAAAGAGAATGATTTTAATTGAAACAGGGCATAGAAAAAGCACTAATAAACTTTGACGAAGAAAAAAACTTCATCACTTAAGTGCATCAAAATAAATAACGCAGCTACAATAGCCCCAAAGAAAAAGTTCAGGCTGTAACTTTTTTATCCTTTGCTATAAATTACGGCTACCCTGTAAACCGTATTAAACAGTATTTATTGGTACAAGTGGGTTCTGAAACCAAAGAAGCCGACATCATTGTTTATGCAGACGATGAATGTGCAGAAACCTACATTTTGGCTATGACGCAACAGGACTAATTACCAATAATAACTAACTAACCGAAATGGGAATTGAATTAGCAAAATTTATTACTCCCATTAACAGGACCGAAAAGTAATAATGGAAAATACGAACATCAGCATATACCAAACCGAAGATGGGAATTGGCTTCTCAGATATTAGATAAAAAATGCAATAAGGAATTTACTTTGTCTACTGGTGGATTGTGCTCAGAAGTAAGATCTCCCTGAAGCAAATGGAACACCGTTCAAGTGGTGATAATTATCCAGCAATTACTCAAGAAGAATTAGGGAGAATTATTATTCCAGTTACACCGCTTGACAAGCAAAAAGAAATTGCCAATCACATTACAGACACACGCCAACAACACAACAACTAAAAGACAATACACAAGAAGCTTTCAAGAAAGCAACTGAAGCAAAAGAAAAGATACTGCTAAATTAGCCGACGCATCAAGTAAGTACAGCACCGGCTTTTGCGAAACTTATAGTTTAGATTGTCACACTTCGCTAATAAAGAAGTAAATTGAAATCTTTCATTTCAACCATAAATATTTGTCCCAACAGTAGCACGATGACTAGGTTTATTTTTGTTTTATTGGTTTCCATTCTTTCCGTTCCAGCCACTTTCGGGCAACTCTGCCAGGGCAGCCTCGGCGATCCTTTGATAAATATTACTTTCGGCTCAGGCGGCAATCCCGGCGCCCCGCTTGCTGCGGCGGCTACCGGTTATCAATATGTAACAAATGATTGCCCGAATGACGGCTTCTACACGGTTAGAAACAACAGTAGCAGCTGCTTTGGCAACACCTGGCATAGTTTGACCAGCGATCATACGGGCAATGGCAATGGTTATTTTATGCTCGTAAATGCCTCTATTCAACCAAGTGCATTTTATGTGGATACGGTTCGGGGGCTTTGCGGCAACAGTACCTATGAGTTTGCCGCCTGGATCATGAATGTGATTTTGCCTTCCTCGTGCAACGGCAATACGACCCAACCCAACCTTACGTTTACAATTGAACGAACCAATGGGATGGTTTTGCAGACTTACAACAGTGGTAATATTCCTCCTGTAAATACGCCCGTGTGGAAACAATATGGCTTCTTTTTTACAACTCCGGCTGCCGGTGCAGATATTGTGTTGCGCATCGTGAACAATGCGCCGGGTGGCTGTGGCAACGATCTTGCCCTGGATGATATAACGTTTCGTCCCTGCGGCCCTCAACTCTCCCCAACTATTGCAGGGCAAACTAGCACCACTTCACAAATATGTACCGGCACAGCCCGGGCTGTCACGATGAATTGTGCTGTTTCACCAGGTTTTACAAACCCTGTTTTTCAGTGGCAGCAACGTTTCAATGGCTCTGCCTGGGGGGATATACCTGCCGCCAACATGATAAGCTATACAGTTAATTTTCCGGCAGCCAGTGCGGTAGGTAATTATGAATTCCGTCTCTCCGTTGCAGAAGCTGGCAACCTGGCTTCGCCGCAATGTCGCATATCGTCTTCTCCTATTAGCATTGTTGTGAATGCCTTACCCGTAGCGGTCGTTGCTAACAATGGTCCTGCCTGCGTGGGGGGAGTAGTAACGCTTACCGCAAGTGGGGGTTCCCAATATGTATGGACGGGGCCAGGTGGGTATAGCAGTGCGGCACCCGTGGCAACGGTTCAAAATATTCAACCGCCGCAAGCCGGCAATTATTCGGTAGTGGTTACCAATGCAGCCGGCTGCCCGGCCAGCAACAGTACATCCGTTGCGGTGAATCCGTCTCCCATGGCTGCTGTGGCCGCGGCCAAAATTTCGATTTGCTTTGGTGACAGTGCACAACTTTCTGCCAGTGGGGGTACTAGTTACGAATGGTTTCCTGCCACGGGTTTGTCCAACAAATTGATAGCAAACCCAAAAGCTTCACCCGCTTCCACTACCAACTATTTGGTGGTGGTGAGCAATGCCTTGGGTTGTAAAGACAGCGCCAGTAGCGAAGTTGAAGTTTTTTCCAGGGCCATAGCCGATGCGGGCCCAGACAAAACGATCGTAGGCGGCGGCACGGCTACGCTCACAGCCAGCATTAGTGGTGCTTACCAATCTTTTGCCTGGACGCCTGCTGCATCTTTTTCTCTGCCGCAAACCTTACAGCCAGTGGTATCGCCCACTGCCGATGCTGTTTACAGACTTACTGTTCAATCAAATAATGGCTGTGGTACTTCATTTGACGAGGTGGCGGTTAAATTATACAAAGGCATTTATATTCCAAACGCCTTCACACCCAATAATGACGCAATTAATGACCGGTGGAACATACCAGCCCTGGATGCTTATCCCGATTTTGAATTGTTTGTATTCAATCGCTACGGCGAAGTTGTTTTTAAAAGCAGCAAAACAAACCAACCCTGGGATGGCACTTTTAAGTCGGCCCCCTTACCGGCAGGCGCCTACATTTACCTAATTAAATTAAATGTAAATAACCTGCAACTCAAGGGAACGGTGATGCTTATACGGTAAGATTCTATATGCTTGTGCATGCTCAACTTCTGAACTAAACCCTCTGTTCCTTGTTTTATTGTGTGTTTTTACTGTAACAATGGGTGCATTTCAGATTGTTGCATACACCAAGCGTTACAATGGAACGCTTGAACTAATTTTTTGATATCGTCTACCCACGAAACGTTCCTTCGAAACGACTTATGGCGTAGAAAATAAATGTATCGGCTTTTTTTGTTCCGTAGGAACGTTTCGTACCGGAGCAATAATTTGAAATGCACCCATAACAACTTGCCTGTGTAGCATTCTTTTAAAAATAGTTATTTTTACAACAGCCACATTTTTAAAACGATTGTCATGCATGTAAAAAGTTGCCGCTATTAATAGCAGGGAGCAATTGTTTTTATTAAAAGAGTAATACATGACAGCAGAGCACCAACGCATAAAAGCCAATAATAAAAAAGCCATACCTCTTGAAAGATGGGGTCCCTATGTGAGCGAGAGGCAGTGGGGAACGGTAAGAGAAGACTATGGAGCCCACGGTGATGCCTGGGGATACCTTCCTTTTGAACAATCGCACTACCGTGCCTACCGCTGGGGAGAAGATGGCCTGGCCGGCATCTCAGATTATTTTCAAAATCTTTGTTTTGCTGTAGCCCTGTGGAACGGGAAAGATCCCATTTTAAAAGAAAGGTTATTTGGCGTGGGCAATTATGATGGCAACCATGGCGAAGATGTGAAAGAACTCTATTTCTACCAGGACAATATCCCTACCCATTACTACATGGAATATTTGTACAAATATCCACAGCAGGAATTTCCGTACCAGGACCTTTTAAATACCAACCGCAACCGCTCTAAACTGGAACCTGAATACGAAATTTTAGACACCGGCGTATTTAGCAAGGATGAGTATTTTGATGTAAAAATTACTTACGCCAAACAAAATTCCTCGGATATTTATATTAAGATAGACGTAACCAATCGTAACACAGTGGCAGCCCCTATTACCGTGTTGCCCACTTTATGGTTTTATAACAAGTGGGTATACACGCCAGACAAGGAGAAGCCGCAAATAAGCTTAAAAAATAAGAACACTGTCATAGCCCGCCATCACCGCCTGGGCAATTATTATTTTTATTTTGACAGTGCTTCAGACCGTTTGTTTACCGAGAACGAAACCAACTTTAATAAAGTAAACGGATCTGTAAATAAATCCATATTTACTAAAGATGCTTTTCATGATGCTGTTATAAAAGGAAGCAACAAAAGCAAACTTCGCAACAAAAAAGAGGGAACCAAGTTTTCGCCGGTCTATGAAATAAATGTTGGCGCGGGCGAAACAAAAACTATTTACTGCCGGCTTACAGACACGGAAGATGGAAACCCTTTTACCAAGGGATTTGAAAATATTTTCGCTGTGCGAAAGCAGGAGGCAGATGATTTTTACAATGCCATTCTTCCGGCACATGTTTCTGAAGATCGCAAAAATATACAGCGCAAGGCCCTGGCTGGCATCCTTTGGAGCAAACAATATTATCATTTTGATGTAGAGCGTTGGCTGAATAACAGCGACGGAATAACCCCTGTAAATGCTGCTAAACAAAATGGCAGAAACCATGAATGGAAGCACCTAAAAAACCAGGACATCATTGCTATGCCAGATAAGTGGGAGTACCCATGGTATGCAGCCTGGGATCTTGCATTTCATTGCATATCCCTGGCAATGGTAGATGCACTTTTTGCCAAACACCAGCTGCTGCTCATTATGCGGGAGTGGTACATGAAACCAGATGGGCAGTTGCCAGCATACGAATGGAATTTTAGCGATGTGAACCCGCCGGTGCAGGCCTGGGCTGCCCTGGAAATTTATAGGATAGAAAAAGAAACTTCCGGAGCTGGCGATGTACAGTTCCTGAAAAAAGTATTTCAAAAATTACTGATCAACTTCACCTGGTGGATCAACAGGAAAGACCGGAACGGCAACAATATTTTTGAAGGCGGATTTTTAGGCCTTGACAATATTGGTGTGTTTAACAGGAGCCATCATTTTACTACGGGCATGCAACTGGAACAGGCAGATGGCACCAGCTGGATGGGCATGTATGTACTAAACATGATGGATATGGCGCTGGAAATATCCAGGCACGATCTTGCCTTTGAGGATACCGCCACCAAATTCTTTGAGCACTTTGTACTCATTGCAGAATCGTTGAATAGCCATGGCATGTGGAATGAAGAAGACAAATTTTTCTATGATATTTTATGTGTCACCGGTGCTGATCCTGTGCCGCTGCGCATACAAAGCATCGTGGGGCTTACCAGCCTTTTTGCAGTAAGTACCATCGACAAAGAGTTGTTGGAAAAAATGCCCGACTTTAAAAAGAGAATAACCTGGTTTGAAAAGTACCGTAAGAAAAACGACCTGTTTTGGCCCAACGAGGAAAGAGGTGATGGGGAAGAAATTTTAATTTCTCTCGTACAAAAGGAACGACTGGTATTTTTACTGCAACGCTTGCTCAACGAAACAGAATTTTTATCAGACGGCGGCGTGAGGGCACTTTCGAAATACCATGAGGCCAATCCTTATACTGTAAATATAGATGGAGAAGATCACAGCATTCAATATGATCCCGGCGATTCTACCAGCAATCTATTTGGAGGCAATAGCAACTGGCGAGGCCCGGTTTGGATGCCCATCAATTACCTCATCATACGGGCCATTAGAAAGTATGGGGATTTTTATGGCGACAGCCTAAAGGTGGAATGCCCGACAGGGTCAGGTAAATGGCTCACGCTGGTACAAGTATCTGATGTACTTTCAGAACGAGTGGTTTGCCTTTTTGAAAAAGATAAAGAAGGCGAACGTAAGTTATATGGCGAATACAATTGGTTCTATACCAAACCAGGCAATGAAGACCTTGTGTTATTTTATGAATACTTTCACGGAGACACAGGTGCCGGTCTGGGTGCCAGCCACCAGACCGGCTGGACATCATTGGTCGCCGATCTGATTGGGGGAAAAAGAGTCACAGATACAGGAGAATAAATTATAATATAGCCACTCTTATTTGAAAATCTTAAATTAAGAATATCAAAAAATTGAAGGATTTTGTTAATTAAATTACAGGAAAAGTGTCCCCTTCTTGTGGTGCAGGTGATAAGTTGTCCCCTCATTTTGTATTGTATTCTTTATAAAAGAAACGGCAGCTATAATCCCTCAGCATCGGCAAGAGAATTGTTCAACATAAGGTAAGAGATTGAAAGACGATACACCGGCTCCTATGCCCTCTTGTTGAACTCAACCTTGCTTTATGAAAGCTGCCAACATTTTAATTACAGAGCCTGTAGCTTTAGAACAGGTGGTACTCAAAAACCTATTAATTAAATTTGGGTACCAAAGTGAACTAGCTTCAAGTGCAGATGAAGCCATGCATAAAGTGGAGTCTACAAATTTTGACCTGGTTCTAATGTCTTTGCAAATGCCTGTTAACACTGTGTTACACGCCACTGATTATATTCGTAAGGTGTTGCGTTCTGATGTTCCTATAGTGGCTACTTGCGCATTTATTACTCCTGAGGTGATCCACAAATGTGAGAAAGTTGGTATAAACGATGTTATTTCAAAGCCTGTAGTACCAGGCATCTTACGGTGCAAAATAAATAAGCTGCTGTACCCTATGGTTATCAGCCCTTCCCCCTGGTCCGCTAAGGTACTGCTGCACTTGCCAACAAAAAGACTAACTGATCTGAGTGCCATTTTACAAAGAACTAAGGCTAATCCGCAGCTCATGAAGCATTTGATTGCTCTCTACCTGAAACATTCCCCTGTACATATCTCTGATATGCAAATGGCTCTCTCTACGGAAGACTGGAAACTGCTGCATGCAGCGGCCCATAAGATGATACCGTCGTTTTCAATCCTGGGTCTTCACAAAAGCTTTGAACTAATGGCAAGAGAAATCCAGGATTACCAGGGTGATGCAGCCAGTCGTTACAAAATTGCCAATAAGGTGGCAGTACTGGAAATGCTCTTTGCTGGCATTTATCAGGAGTTAGAAAATGAGCTCAGGCTTCTGCACAGTAATCCCGTATGATACCCCATGCAAAGGAACGCTGTCTTTGCCCTTACTAACTTCGACATAGTGAGCATTAAATTGCTCAAAAGTCAGCAGCCACAGCATCTTTCCTCTTCAGGACCTTTCATCATACAATGGCATAATATTTTCCATTGTATGATATCTGATCATCTTTTAAGAAAAGCCTGGACTTCCTTCGTAAAGCCAACGTCCAAATTGTTTAATTAAGAAATGGTGAGGGCTTAACCTATACAAACAAAATGGCGGTAAACTCAATTCATAAAACAGATGTAGAAATCATTTCATTATTGAAAGCCGGCACTTCCGAGGGTTGGGAGCACTTATATAACAAATATTCTCCACTCATGTATGGCACCATCATGAAGGCAGTAAATTTTGATAAGACTGCTGCCAATGAAATGCTCGTGCAAACTTTCTTTGATTTGAAGAAAAGTAATTTCTTTCTAACACTATGGAAACAATCTCTGAGCCTGTTCCTTGTGCAGCATTGTTACCAGGTGATGAGCAGAAGTTATAAAACCGCTCCAGTTATTACAAAACAGCCAACTTATTGTGCTGACACTTTCCCCACGCTGCAAACAACCTTAAAAAATAAACTACCGCTTAAGATTATTGCTGCTAAGCTTGGGATCACCCAAGCCCTGGTCATGGTACGGCTGCGCTCTGAGCTAAAGGAGGCAAGAAAAAGATTTCCAGCTACCAGCCATGACCTTGCCAGCATGACTTATAAAAATACAGGCGAAAATTCCTAAAGCTTACCTGCAATCCTTAGGCCTCTTCCTCAAAATAAATTTTGTAATATTTTTTACCCGTCTGTTCATCCACGCCACGTTCCATAAGGTCTCTGCGTCCGTGAATATAAATGTGAAAATTCTTATCTAGTTTCAATATGGATTTAAAAGCCTTCTGTTGTTTTTTTACTGCAGATAAGTGAATATCAAATTCATCTTCAATACCATAATTCCGATCGGCTTCAAAATTCTTTTTGTATTGCATAAAGCTGTCTACCACTTCGGGGTGATGGATAACTTCGCCGGTAAATTCTTCCAAACTAAATTGATCACGGGTCTTAAAATAATCCATAGAGCGGTTCAGCATCTCTAACTGATCTGATTTGGTTACATCAAATTTTTGCGCATATTCGATGGTTACAAACTGCTTGCACAACGAAAGGTACTTATCCGTATGATGATAACTGTCTGCCAATGGTGCTACCTGCAAAAAGTCTTTTACCCAATATTGTGCATCCTGTTGCTTGTTGGTATGATCTATTACGCAAAGCTTATAGCCTTCGCTTGCAGCGTCTTTAAATATGAGGCAGCCCTTATCTGGTTTATTGATATTGATGCCATCTTCCTGCACCAATTCCAGGCTTTGCCCATGTTGCAAAACTTTTAAAAATGTTTCTTTGTTCTCCGACTTAAAGATACCAACAGCAGGTACTGATTTATTTTCAAACGGTACATCCTCCAGGTATACCACACAGAGCTCACCCTCTTTTACTTTTACATGAGTTGATTTGCTGTATAAGAAATTTGCCAGCTTATGGCTTTTAGCCACGAGGTCATCGGGCTTATGAAAAATGTCTTTCACATATAAATAAACTTCATTTAGGTTAACATCATCGGGATGGGTGAAACTGTATAAATCATTTTCGTTGATAGAACCCAGGAAATACTTCAGCAACAATTGCTGAACGATGGGATCATTTAAAGTGAGTGAATTTGTGGAGAGCTGCAACTCTTCTCCTCTTGTGGGATTTCCTACTTTGTGTACAATGGCTTTTTGTAGAAGCACGCTTTCTATTCCTGTCATTCGGCAAAAGTAACGTAGCCAAAATTGAATGGCGATGAAATTTGGAGATATTAAATGCCTTGTGTTGGTAGGCTACATTGCATATATGAAAATGAAAATATAACCACAAAGGAGTGGTTAGCGTTTGTAATTTTTTTCATACAACGCAATCCAGTCCTGTATTGTCATTTTGGTGCACAGCTCTCCAATCAGTTCAAACGGGATTGACTCAGGTTTCTTAAACCGGATGCAACTTTTACCCATATCCAGTTTGCCTTTTACACGGCTGCTATATTCATCTGTAAACCATTTTAATAATTGGGGCTCCGCATACAATCCCATGTGGTAAATGGCGATAAAGTTTTTCTGTGAAGCAAAGGAGATGAAAGGCAGCGGTAATTCAGGACTGCAGTGATAGCCTGCAGGATAAATACTATGAGGCACTACAAAACCAACCATGCCATAACCCATGGCTTCCGTAAATCCCATTGGCAAATTATTTTTGATAACTTTTCGCAATTGCTCCAGGGCAGATTTACGATCATCCGGTGCTTCGTTGATGTATTCCTTGATGGTAGCGGCAGTTGATTGCATGGTATCGTTTTATCTAAAGTAATAAGAAGATTTCACTTTAAAGACAGAACCGAATGTTTTCCTTAAGGCAACGGTAACGTTTCTCTGGCGGCGATGCCTGACCTGTCATCTTAACCGAAAACTTTCAGCACAATATTAGCGATCCCATTTCCAAAGACCTGCACATTCCTAACTTCGTGTTTCCATCAAATTAAATTTATCACTTGTTCATAAACGTTCATAGCCACTCTCCTGCAACAAAAGAGGAATTTGTAATGCAAAATATCCATGGCAACTCCACCGAAGCCACAAAGACTGGTTTTTATTCTGTCGGAATTCATCCATGGTACATTCAGCCCGCTACCTGGCAACAACAGTTGAATGAAATTAAAGTCATGCTTGGTAAAGACAACATACTGGCCGTCGGAGAATGCGGCCTTGACAGGATTTGCAAAACTGATTTTGAAATACAGAAAGAAGTATTCATCTCGCAAGTGGATTTGGGCAATCAAATTAATAAACCATTGATCATTCATTGTGTGCGGGCCCACGAAGAAGTACTGCTGCTCTTAAAAGAAACACCCGCCATGGTTCCGGTTATTTTTCACGGTTTCCATAACAGGTTAGCTGTGGCAAAAAGAATATTGGATGCCGGGCATTGGCTCTCCTTTGGCAAAGCCCTGCAGCAGCCAGGCATGCGGGCAGTTTTTTTAGCAACACCGGTCAACAAAATTTTCTTAGAAACTGATGATGCCACCGTATCCATCCAATCAATATATGCAGAAGCAGCAGCGGTGAAAAATGTGAGCATAGATGAATTATGTTTGCAAATTGAACACAATTTTCAAACTGTATTTAAGGTGACGGTATGATGAATGATATTGAATGGCTGGGAAGGTCCCGCCTGTTGATTGGAAAAGAAAACCTGCAAAAATTAATTGCTTCGCATGTGATGGTGGTGGGGCTTGGCGGCGTTGGTTCGTTTGCCGCAGAATTTATTTGCCGCAATGGTGTAGGCAAGATGACTATTATAGACGGAGATGTGGTAGATCCCAGCAATCGCAACCGACAACTGCCTGCACTGGCTACCAATCATGGAAAGTCGAAAGCTGCCATCATGGAAGAAAGATTGCGCAGCATCAATCCAGAAATAGATCTCACCGTAATTGCATCATTCATCAACCCCGAAATGGTTGAACAGCTCCTGGCATTGAAACCAGATTTTATCATAGATGCCATTGACAGTGTAACGCCTAAACTGAGTTTTATTAAAGTGGCCTGCCAGCATCAAATACCCATGGTGAGCAGCATGGGTGCCGGGGGCAAATTAGATCCCACGCAAATACAGGTAGCGGATATTTCAAAAACGTACAACTGTCCATTTGCGCAGCAGTTA
>JBBSJJ010000020.1:0-41590 GCA_038257335.1 Chitinophagales bacterium
CAGGATGTTTATGTGGCGAAGATGAGCGGGTGAAATTTCCCGCAGATCATTTTCCCGCAGATGGCGCACATCATTCTCCGCAGAATGGCGCAGATTTTTAGAAACCGCAGATCAACGCAGACTATGGTACCGCAGGGTAAGCAGATGAAATGGAAAGTCTCATTTTGAGTCTTGTTTTCATTTCCGAAAAAAGTCCTTTTCTTATCTGCGATAATCTGCGTGTTTTAAATCTGCGTTGATCTGCGGTAAAACTTAAGCCGCAGGCTTGGCACCCAGCATCAGCAATTCATTCACCTGAATTTCTGTGATGTATTTCTTGTTGCCTTCTTTATCGGTGTAATTCCGATTTACCAATTTTCCTTCAATGCATACTTCGGTTCCTTTTACCAAAAACTTTTCGGCAATTTCTGCCACGGAACCCCAGGCAATCAGGTTATGCCATTGTGTTTCTGTAACCTTTTCGCCTTTGGCATTGCGGTAGGTTTCGTTGGTGGCTACGGAAAATCGAACTAGCTTCTTGCCGCTTTCTGTGTTGCGTACTTCCGGTGCGTTTCCTAAATTGCCAATCAGTTGAACTTTGTTTTTTAATGCGAACATAGCTGTAAATTTTGTGCTCGTCCTTTACTGGGTTGAGCGGTTTAAAAATTGATTTTTTGTTGTTTGCTGCTGAAACTCGTTATCGTTCATCAACAACACAAAGATGCAATGGCTGGAAAGCCTTAGTCGTACATTAACCATTTATAGTTGTATGTATCCGTTTGTAAACGCTTGTAATTGTAAAAAATGGTTTGTAACTTTTACCTGCAAACCAATGCCAGCGCATATGACAACGATAACTGAACCTAAACTTTGCCTCACTTGCGAAAAACCCATCAAAGGGCGCACAGACAAAAAATTCTGTGACGATTATTGTCGCAACAATTATAACAACCAATTAAAGGCAGGAACCATCAACCTGGTGCGAAACATCAACAATGCTTTGGGAAAGAACCGCCGCATACTCGAAGCCACGTTTGCAGAGGGTGAAGAAATGGCTAAAACTACGCAGGAAAAACTTTTGCAAAAAGGATTTCAGTTTAAATACATCACACATTTGTACAGCAACAAAAAAGGCAACACTTATTATTTTTGTTACGACCTGGGCTACCTGCCATTAGAAAACAACTGGTATTTAGTGGTAAAAAGAAAAGAAGAATGACCTTAGCCATACGCAATCAAACTATTAGCTCCTAAAAGTCGTTTATACACACATGTTCAAGCTTTTACTTTCTATAAAATTCGTATTAATAGGCATGGGTGTTTTTGCCCAGGATGTTTATAAGGAGGGTGATGTTATTAAAAACTTTTCCGCACCCAATATTTTGAACCATACCGCTGCTTCAGCAGATCTTGCTAAACTAAAAAGCGACATTACGATCCTTGATTTTTTCGGCACCTGGTGCGTGCCTTGTATCAAAGCGCTGCCCGAATTAGACAAGCTCAAACAAAAGTTTCCGGGCAAGCTACAAGTGTTGCTTATCTCTATAGAAGAACAGGCCAGGCTGGATAAATTCCTAAAAGCCAGGCCAGGCTTTACTTTTCCAGTAATTGTAGACAAGGAAACTGCCATCACCAGTTTATTTAATCCGCCCTCATATCCTTATACCGTGGTAATGAATGCCCGGAACAAAATCATAGCCATTACCGATGCGGCATCCATCACAGAAACCGACATCAACAAATGGATGCAGGGCGAGGTAGCAACTCCTAAAACTCCCGCCGGTCCAGGGAAAGAAGAAAGTGAACCCATCATCAGCATTATGAATAGTAAAAAATTAAGCAGCAATACGCTGGTTGCCTTATCACAAAACTTTATGTATGCCGCCAAAAGCGGTGATGACACCCCATCTTTTGAAGAAAGAATGGCTGCGTTGAGTATGAAGGAATTAAGAGCTGGTTTAACTAATGACAATGAGAAAAAGGCTTTCTGGATAAACACTTACAACGGTTTTACACAGGTGCTGTTGAAAAAGAACCCCGATGCCTACAAAGACAGAAAAACATTTTTTACTTCCAACCAGATTTTACTAGCCGGAGCAAAATTTAGCCTGGATGATATCGAACATGGAATCTTAAGAAGAAACAAGGTAAAATGGAGCCTGGGATATTTTGGCAAATTGTTTCCCCCAAAAAAAGAGAAAGAGCTGAGGGTGAAAAAATTGGATTACCGCCTGCACTTTGCTTTGAACTGTGGCGCTAAAAGTTGTCCGCCCATAGCTTTTTACAATCCCGAAGACATAGACAGGCATCTGGATGTGGCCACCGCAGCCTATCTTAATGGAGAAGCCATCTACAACGAAAAAGAAAATAGCCTTGGCCTTCCCGCCATCATGGGTTGGTTTAGAAGAGATTTTGGGGGAAAGAAAAAAATGCTCATGCTGGTAAAAAAGTTAGGTATCGTGCCCGAAAAAGCAAACCCCCGGATTCATTTTAATAAATATGATTGGGACCTGGCACTGAACAATTATATAAAATAGTTGTTTGCTCCTGCAAAATACACCGCAAAACATGAAACCGTATTTTAACAGTATGCGTACATAAGTTGTTAATACACGCTTAAATGTTGAAAATGGAGCTGACGACAGCAGTAATTTATTTTGCCCGCAATGCAAAGGAGGAAGTAAAGCATAAAGTGTTTTGCAACAGCAATTCACGGCTGAACGATGCAATTGCTCTTCAACTTTACAACCATACCTACAATCAGGTTGCTAAAACAGGTCTTCCCTTTTTTTGCTTCACAGAACAAAACCAACAAGGTTCAAACTTTTCAGAAAAACTGGCCAACGCTTTCCAGGAGGTTTTTCAGAAAGGGTACCATTCTGTAATTGCTGTAGGAAGTGATAGCCCTGGCCTGACAGCCTCTCACATAACTGAAGCTGCACACAGGCTGGTTGATGGACAGCTAGTGGCAGGAACCACGGCACAAGGTGGTTGTTATCTTATTGGAGTGCAACAGCAGTCTTTTGACTACGCAAAATTTACAAAGCTTTCCTGGCAAACCAGCAACCTTGCTCATCAAATAGAAGCGGCATTCAACGCTGTTGTTTTACTGCGTGTTTTATCAGAAGTAAACAACCAACGTCACTTGTCAGCCATCATAAATGGCAGCAGAATGGTAAAAGCAAGTGTCCGCAATCTCATACAGCTAATTAATTCTTATAAAGTCACCCCTTCTTTTGCCCTTCAAATTTTGCTACTACCGCACCCTTTCCTCTTTAGCAACAGTTTCGGTAGGGCGCCCTGATCGCCTTGTCTTTTTAAAACACCCACTCACATTACTTTATTTGTAAAACAATTTCAATGAAAAAAATCATTGCATTGTTTGTGATCTTCGCATGTTCGCATTCAATCATCTTTGCCCAAAACGACTTTAAAATAAAAGTCCTTAACTCAGCAACAAGGCAACCTTTGGCCAATGCTGTTTTCACGCTCACTCAAAGCGCACAGGTAATTCTTATAGATAGTACCAACGAACAAGGCAACGCCGTCATAAAAAATTTACCTGCAGGTAAGTATGTTTTAAAAATTAATGAAACAAATAAGCTTACCGGTTTGACTGAATCTTTTAATCTTTTGGCAGAAAAAAATAAAGACCGCATTTTATTATTGCAGGAAAAAAACATTGCTTCGCTGGATGAAGTGATCATAGCCAACGAAAAAAGGCGGATCAACAGAACAGATGCGCAGGTGTCTTCTTTTATAACCAGGAAAGAAATAGAGCTATTACCTATTGAGGGCCGGGACGTAACCAGGAGTTTTTTCCGCTTGCCGAACTTAACCATCTCTACACTTTCTTACAATGAAGCACCCAATGTTGCCATCAACGGACTCTCTGGTATTTACACCAATTACCTCATAGATGGCCTCGATAACAATGAGCGTTTTTTAAGCAATGTAAAATTTAATACGCCGGTTGGCTTTACAGAAAGTGTTACCGTACTCACCAATAATTATTCTGTAGAATACGGAAACACCAGTACCGGAATTGTAAATCTTTCCACAAGGTCTGGTACCAACAAATTTTCAGGAGAAGTTTTTTATGTAACAAGGCCTGGAAAAATCATTGACAGCAAATCGGCTTTTGCAGGAGTTGACTTATACGGCAACCCGGTAAAAGATGGGTTCCAGCGCCAGCAACTAGGCATTGGCCTGGGTGGCGCTATCAAAAAAGATAAAACATTTTACTACATAAATGTGGAGCAAACATTTGATGTGAAAGACAATCTGCTTTCTGTTCCGCAGCTGGGCGTAAACGAAACGGTGCAGGGCAAAAACAGTTTTACTTATTTATCTGCAAAAATTGACCAATATTGGTCCAAACGTTTTCACAGCAGTTTAAGAGGAAATGTAGGCATATTTGACATTGAACAACAAGGCGGTGGTCTTACCGGTGGTGTACTCTTTCCTTCTGCAGGGTCTACACAAAAGAACCGCACTTACTTGTTGGCTTTAAAAAATGATTATAAACTCAGCGATCGCCTGAGAGGTGAAACCAATTTTCAAACGTCTTTTTTCAGGTGGAACTACAGGGATAATAAAAACTTTGGAAAACCAGGGGCGAGTGTGCAAGCACCCAACGGTACGCTGATAGCAAGTGTGGGGCCCATTGATTATATTTTTGATGACGATGAATACACGAACCAGGTGCAACAAAAATTTAGTTACCAGGCAGGCAAGCATGCTTTAAAAGCCGGGGTTGAATTTACCACATCCAATTTTAAATTGTTGGGTGCAGGAAACTCCAACGGGTTTTATACGGTTCGTTTAACGCAGACGCAAATGGATTCCTTGAAAGCATTGAACCTTGGTGCGGGTTTTAATTTTGAAAATATTCCTTCTAATGTAGAAGTAAGAGAATACAGGGTAGACCTTTCCCAGTCTGTTTTTGGAACACGGCAAAATGTTTTGAATGCTTACATAGAAGATAATTTTGCCGTGAGTGCAAAGCTAAACCTTAGTGCAGGTTTGCGTTTTGATTATGACAACTTAAGCAAGGCCGGCAGTACAAAAGGTGACTGGAATAATTTTGGACCCCGCACCAGCTTCAATTATAAAATAGATGAGAACAATATCATTAGAGGCGGATATGGAATTTTTTATGATAAAATAAAATATTCTGTTGCAAGCGACAACTTACAGTTTAGCAACAATTCTGATAATTTTAAACGCCAGTTGGCAGAGTTACAAAGGCTGGGCATACTGAGCCCTACTGCAGATTTAGACAGAATTACCAATGCAGGTAATTTAAGGGCTATTTATAATTTAGGATCTACTCCAGCCTTTTTGCAAGGCAAAACTGCAGAAGCGTCGCAGGGAAACAGGGCTACGCAATCTGGTAATGCCTTTCGCATAAAAAATCCTGATGGCTACCAGAATCCTTATTCTCACCAATATACTTTAGGATATCAAAGAAAGATAAGCGAAGAGATTTCTTTTGTAGTAGATCTTGTAGCAAGCCGCACCAATAACTTATACCGAATTAGAAATTTAAACACCGCTTCGTCTTATGTGCTAAATCCTGCGGCGCCGGTTGTGCGCACACAAGCTGCGGCAAACCTAACCCGGCCTGTACCCATCACTACCAACAGTAACGGGCAATTGCAGGCTACCATTGGCGGACAAACTTTTACCGGTATAGCACGAGATGTTTTTATGACAGAAACAAAAGGTAAAGCAAGGTATTATGCTGCGAACTTCGTTTTGCAAAAATCCAAGACGAGCATGGATAAATATTCTTATAGATTATCGTACAGTTTGTCAGAGGTAAAAACAGATGCAGAAGGAATAAATGTAAGAGCTACCAATGCAAATGATTTTGATGCAGAGTATGGCTTTGGCGACAACGACCGCACCCATGTACTCAATGCACTTTTTACCTGGTACCCGGTAAAAAATTTAACGCTTACACCAGCAATGCTATTTCAAAGCGGACAGCCAATATCGAGGTATGCAGATGCATCTAAATTTGGCGGCGTATCAGACTTAAATGGCAATGGAGAAAACGCTTATGCAAATGCGGGGCCGGCAGATTATCAGCCAGGCGAAACGAGAAACAACGATCGCTTACCTTCATCTACCACGTTCGACTTTTCTGCAAAGTATAAAATAAGCATCAACGGAAAACCGGCCATAGAAATATCTGCAGATATTTATAATCTTTTGAATACAGAAAATCTGAGCGGCTTCAATGTAACGAGGTCTGCGAGCAACCAGGTGCAACTTGGTGCCAGGAGTTCTAACACATTTGTAAAAAGAGCGGCCGCACCACCAAGGCAATTTCAATTTGGATTAAGGTACATTTGGTAACAACAGCACTATGCATTTAGATAAAAATAATTTACCCGCTCTCTCAGCATATTTACAGAACCTTGGCCTGATCGGCCCTGCGGAAACTGTTTTTGCTGCAGAGAAACCTGGCGAAGGCAATATGAATTATACGCTGCGATTAAGCATAGCGGATAAAACTTTTATTATAAAACAAGCGAGACCGTATGTAGAAAAGTATCCGCAGATACCAGCACCTCCGCAAAGGGCATTGGCAGAAGCCGGGTTTTATCAGCAGATAAAAAACAGCCATGCCTTAAGTAAGCTAATGCCCGACTTGTTGGCAACAGATGCCGAATCTTTTATTTTAGTGATGGAAGATTTAGGAAATGCCAAAGACGGAAGTTTTTTATACAATTCCGCAGCCGTACTGAGCGAACATGATATGGAAGACCTGTGCCTTTTTCTCACAGGGCTGCACAGTAGATTTAAAAAAGAAAAGGAAGGTGAGCTTATGGCGAACCGTGCATTGCGCTTGCTAAATCATGAGCATATTTTTGTATATCCTTTGCAGGAAGAAAATGGTTTTGACCTTGATACAATCCAACCGGGCTTGCAAGAATTGTCAATGCCTTTTAAAAGAAATGAACCCTTAAAGCAAAAGGCGTCTGAGTTAGGCAAACAATATTTGGCAGATGGTGATACGCTTTTGCATGGCGACTACTATCCCGGAAGCTGGTTGTTTACCCAACAGGGCATAAAAATAATAGATCCGGAATTTTGTTTTTATGGAACGCCGGAATTTGATGTTGCTGTTATGAAAGCACACCTGATGATGGCAGGGCAGCCTGGTCATTTCATCACCGGTTTGTTTAAATACTACAACAAACCCGAAGGATTTGACGACGAACTTTTTGATGCCTTTACCGGGATGGAAATTATAAGACGTATCATTGGCCTGGCGCAATTGCCACTTTCATTAACACTGCAGCAAAAGGGACAATTGTTAAACCAGGCGGCACTTTTACTAAAAGAAAATACAGACTAGAATATGAGCAATCACACTAAGAAAAGAATTTGGTTTGATACCGACCTTATGATTGGTTTGCCCACCCGTGCACCAAGAGAAGTAGATGATGGAGTAACGCTGATGATGGCGCTGCGTCAACCCATGATAGAAATTGTTGGCATCAGCCTGGTAACAGAAGTAGAGTATGGTTTTGAGGCAACCAATAAATTATTAAACTGGTATCACAAAGGCGATCCGATTCCTGTGTACAAAGGTTCTGATTTGGCCAATGACCTTGGCACAGAAAACGATGCCACCCGGGCTTTGACAGCAGCCCTACAAAAAGAAAAATTAACCATCCTCGCACTCGGGCCCAATACCAATATTGCTACGGTATTAAAACATCATCCTGAGTTGGCCACGCAGATAGAAGAGATTGTTTTTTGTATTGGCAGAACAGCAGGTCTTGAATTTAGGCCCGGCCTGGGAAACTTTGCAGTAGCAGATTATAATTTTGACAGAGATGTAGAAAGTATGAAAGTAATACTCGATACAAATATACCACTCGTATTTTCCGGATTTGAATGTAGTTGTTCCATCTTATTAGGACCCATAGATATAGACAGGTTGCAAGACGGAACAGAGGGTGACAAGTGGGTGTACAACCAATTAATGCCCTGGATCAACCGTGGGCATGAATTGTTTGGTACCGAAGGATTCATTCCTTACGATACCACTGTGCTGGGTTATCTAACCCACCCCGAACAATTCAAATATTACGAAGACATTCCGGCGCAAATAAATATTTTAAAAAACGATGCGCCCATGAATGGTAGAGACCCGCGGGCAGAGAAACCTTACCTGGAGGTTAGTTACGATTTTTCTTCTACACGCAAAGTGAAGTACGCTTACAAGACCTTGCCCGGCTTTGAAGAAATAGTTATTAAAGATTTGCTGGGCAGATAAAACGATGACGATTTTGTTACATAAAATCTGCATCAAGTTAACAGCATAACAGCGATAGGATGAAACACACAAAAATTTGGAAGCGCTTATTTTTTATTTTAACAGCCTTTGCTTTTTTTTCCTGCCAAGGCAAAAAGGGGAATATTGCGATTGACTATTCTAAAAAATCGTGGCAGCAAATAGAAGAGGAAGCCAAGGGAACGAGTGCAACTATGATCATGTACCTCGGTGGAAAAAGCGGCAACAAGTTTATGAATGAATACGTGATTCCTACGCTCAAAGAAAAATACAACATAACCCTGAATTTAGTGCCAGGCCAGGGCAAGGAAATTATTGCAAATATTATGGCAGAAAAAGAAGCGGGTGAACTTAAAGGGCAGGCAGATCTTTGTTGGATAAACGGAGAAACGTTTTACCAGTTGCGACAGATAGATGGATTGTATGGTCCTTACAACGACATGCTGCCGAATTTTAAATTGGTAGATTATGCAAATCCCATTATCAGGTACGACTTCCAGGAAGACATCAAAGGTTATGAAACACCGTGGAGCCTTGCGAACTTTAGTGTTATTTACGACAGCAACAAATTAGCCACGGCACCAGTAAGCATGGCCGACTTTGAACGCTATTGGAAACAGTCGCCCGGCAGGTTTACCATACCCAATGATTTCTCCGGGCTTACACTTTTAAAATCCTGGTTGATAGAGTTGGCCGGCGGCAGCAAAGCACTGGATGGAAAGTTTAGCGAAGAAAAATATCAGCAGTATTCTGCTCAACTGTGGAAATGGATCAATGCTAATAAAAAATATTTTTGGAAAAAAGGTGAAACATTTCCTTCAGGCAATACCGCCGTCACTCAAATGTTTGCCAGCGGAGAATTAGATATTGCGTTTAGTTTTAGCAATGCAGATATAGATATTAAAATTGAAGAGGGCGTTTTTCCTGCAAGTGCAAGGTCCATCGTTTTAAAAGCTGGCTCTATTCAAAATGCCAACTACATAGGCATCCCTTACAATGCGGGCAATAAAGCCGCCGCCCTTGTTGTTTGCAATTTTTTAATTTCGCCGGAGGCACAAGCAAAAAAGGCAGATCTTGCTTTTTCAGGATCAAGAACAGTGTTGGATTATAGAAATTTGACCGCCGCAGACAAACAACGCTTCGATACATTGATAGCAATTAAATTTGGCATTTCTTTGCCGGTATTACAAGCCAATGCCATTAAAGAACCCGTGCCCGAATACATGATACGGGTTACGGAAGATTTTAGGAAATTTGTGATTGAAGTTCCATAGATGCTGACAAAGACAAGCCGATATACTGTTTACTCCCTGCTGTTTTTATTTACAGTGTTGCCCCTGCTGGCAGGTTTTGGTTTTGCGCTCAGTTATAGTTTTGGTATTACAGGCGTTTTAAACAACGGCTTCACTTTATCGAACTGGCAAAAATTATTTGCAGAAGGAAATATATTTTATTCTTTTATTTACAGCGCAGGTATTGCCATCGTTTCCCTTTTTTGCGCAGTGTTTGTATCTATGCTGCTGGCACTAAAATATGCAAACTCATTTCACAAAGGGGTTCTAAATTATCTAATTTATATACCCCTGGCTTTTCCGGGCATAGCTGCTGCATTTTTATTTTTCCAACTGTTTACCAAATCTGGTTTGCTCTCCAGGATTTTTTACCGGCTGCATCTCATTAACTCTATGAACGATTTTCCAGACCTGGTAAACGATGCTTACAGCATTAGCATGATCAGTTGCTTTTTCTTTTTAGCGGTTCCATTTTTTTTGCTCTTGTTTATCAACATCATCAAGGCAGAGCGCATTACCGAGTATGAACAACTCGCAGCTACCTTAAGCGCTACAAAATCTCAAACAAGATGGAAGATCTCCGTGCCCATCATGCTTAAAAAAGCGTTGCCGAATATCATCTTATATTTCATTTTTATTTTTGGAGCCTTCGAAATTCCCCTGTTGCTTGGTCGCTCTCACCCCGAAACTATTTCGGTATTGGCCGTAAGAAAACTACAACGCTTTAACCTGCTCGATCTTCCACAAGGCTATGCTGTGGCAGTACTGTATAGCTTGTTCGTTTTGGTGCTACTTTATTTTTTATTTAGAAGTAAAAAAATGGCAGACCATGCGTAAGCCCCTACCCATAGCGCTGTGGATAGTTGCAACGCTTTGCATAATTCCTGTGGTTATTTTGGTGATGTTGTCATTGTCTCAGCAATGGGTGTATCCTTTTGTGCTTCCTAAAAAATACACGGCAGAAGCCTGGTTGTATATTTTTGAGGGTGATAACAAAATTGCACAAAGCATTTTAACTTCTGCAGCCATCGCTCTAAGTGTAGCCACTTTTGCTACTGCCATGGGTTTTTTCAGCAGCCGGGTTATTGCCTACCACCGCTACAAAAGACAATTACTCTTGCTGGCATACTTGCCGTTCGTTTTATCCCCTGTGATATTTGCCGTTTGTATAAAGTATTATTTTATTATACTGGGTTTGGCAGGAACTTTTTGGGGTGTTATTCTTGCCCAGTTAATTATTGCCTATCCATACAGTATTATATTTTTTACCAGTTTCTGGAACTTACGCATGCAGCAATACCAGTCGTTGGTAAACACTCTTGGCGGATCACAAGCTCAGGCGTTTAAAAAAGTGGTGTTGCCCATGGCCATACCGATGTTAATCACAGGTTTTTTTCAATGCTTTTTAATTTCCTGGTTTGAGTATGGCCTCACGCTTATTATTGGTTTTGGCAAAGTGCAAAGTCTCACCATAAAAGTGTTTCAGTATTTAACTGAGGCTAATATATTTTATGCTGCGTTGAGTTGTTGCTTGCTAATTTTACCACCCATCGTTTTACTTTGGGTAAACAAAAAATTCATTTACCATAAAACAGTTTGATGTTTTTAGAAATAAAAAATATACAAAAAACATACAATGGACAGCCAGTACTAAAAGATATTTCCTTTGACTTGCCTGCTTATGGTACCATGAGCATACTCGGTAAAAGTGGCTGCGGAAAATCTACTTTGCTCAAGATAGTTGCCGGGCTGGAGCAGGCAGACCATGGTAGCATTGTGCTGCAGCAAAAAGATATGACCTCGCTGCCACCGCAATTGCGCAACATTGTGTACCTCTTTCAGGAAGCGTTGCTTTTTCCTCACCTGACTGTTTTTGAAAACATAGCTTTTGGCCTGCGCATAAGAAAAGTTTTGCCTGCAGATATAAAGCAAAAAGTGTCCGCCATGGCGGAGTTGCTGGAGCTTACAGAGCATGTAAGCAAAATGCCCCACCAGCTTTCGGGTGGCCAAAAACAAAGAGTTGCTTTTGGCCGGGCGCTTATTTTAAATCCGCCACTTATTTTGTTAGATGAGCCCTTTAGCAGCCTCGATGTAGAGATAAGGGCAAGCATGCAGGAGTTGTATAAAAGTGTGGCTAAACAGTTTGCTATTACCGCCTTGTTTGTAACGCATGATCTTAAAGAAGCCTTGCTCATGGGAGACAGTATTTCTTACATGGAGCAGGGCAGCTTGCAAATTTTTAACAGCCACCAGGAATTTATACAAGACAGCCGCATGGGTGTGCAAAATGAAATAAATTTTTGGAAAGGTTTATAAGCGGAAGCAGTAATTATTCTTTATGAAAAATGCACTCATCATATTTGTAAGAAACCCGGTTTTGGGAAAAGTAAAAACAAGACTTGCTAAAACTATGGGTGATGAGAACGCTCTCAAAGTGTATAAAGCATTGCTGCGCAAAACCCATGAAACGGTAAAGGGACTTAACTGCGACAAATATATTTTTTACCATGGTAGCATCAACAACAACGACAGCTGGCCAGCTTCTATTTATAAAAAGGAAGTGCAGGTAACGGGAACGCTGGGAGAAAAAATGGCCGCCGCCTCCGAACAAATTTTTGATAAAGGCTACGAAAAGCTGCTGATCATTGGCAGCGATTGTTATGCACTAACACCAGAAATTATTGAAGAAGCATTTATAAAACTTTCCACTGCTGAAGTGGTGATTGGACCCGCCACCGATGGAGGATATTATTTGATTGGCCAAACAAGATTCATTCCCGCTTTATTTGCGCTGGAGGAATGGAGCACGCCGCAGGTGCTGCAGCAAACCATAGACGTTTGTACTGCCCATGGAATCCCTGTTTTTAAATTACCAATGCTGAGTGATGTAGATGAAGAAAAGGATATTGATTTTGAGTATTGAATTTATTTTATTTTAGTGAGCCCCATCATGCCTATCATCCATTTGGGCAAAGGCCGATCTTTTTTTCTTTTCTTGAGATTTAGATACCAGCCTACTTTTTTAAAAATTGGTACAGCGTGCGTTTCTACCAATTCTATTAAAGTACCATCCGGGTCTTCTACATAACAAAACCGGCCACCAGCTTTTTCCATTGCAAAAGAATCTTTACTATCTACACTAAAGGGATAATTTAATTTGCTGGCCTTGTTTTTTAAGCATTCCATATTGAGTACATCAAAACAAAGATGTATAAAACCAATATCTCCCCAGTAGCGATTGTCAAAAATTTTCTTTCCGCCATAATTTTTTGATTCAATTAATTCTATCTGAATATCGCCTAACAACTGCGAAAATGCCCCGCTTGCAGATGGCGGCTTTTGCAGCAATACGCTGTGAAAATTTTCACCCTCATACCCTACTGGTCCAACGTTTGTTTCTAAGGCATTGTATCCTTCAACAGTAACACCCAACAGATTTTTATAAAAGGACAGGGATGCATGCATGTTGCTTACGCCAATAACTGCACCGCATACACCTGCGCAAATATTTCCATTTCTTTTAAACAGCCCGGTTGCGTTCACCATATTAAACACATGGCCATGCTTATCTGTTAACCAAAAATGATATTCGCCTCTGGCATTTTTTTGCAGCGCAGAAATACTGCAATCCTTGCAATGTGAAAAATGTTTAAATGCTGCAAGTACGTCCGGGCATTTTATTTTGATCGCAAATAGTCCGAGGTCGCCGATACGGATAGCGTGATGGGAAGCCACTGCCTGCCTGCTGATAAATTGCCACAATTCAAAACCACCACCACCCTGCATATTCATGGTAAGTATGGCACGACGTTTTTCTACTTCGTTGCCGGTATAAGACTGCATGAGCACAGCTTCTGCGGTATCGTCAAAAACCAACGCATTTAAGCCAAACAGTTTTTTATAATAGAGAGCAGCTTCATGGGCATTGTGGGTACCGATGCCACATTGTTGAATTCCTGTGATCAGATTTTCCATGCTTTAATAAACGAAATGAAATTCGCAATGGTTTACCTACTGTTTCGTAATTATTGTATGGAGGTTTTATACATGCGGGCAATATCCTTAGAAGCTGCACCTTGCTTGTACATTTTAATGGCCTTGTAATTGGCTTTTTGCACAGCCCACCAGCCGTTGGTTTCATATTTCCTGGTGCTTATTAAGCTACTCCTCTTAAAATCTTATACTTCCCTTGTTGTTTTATTCTATGTGTAATGTCATAATCTTCCATGATCAATTTGCTTTCGTCATAGCCTTTGATTTGTGTAAACAGGCTGCGGGTTACAAATAATGTCTGGTCGCCACCGTAACAAACAAATGTATCGAAACGGGTAAAAAAAGCATTTAAGGTGAGCCGCCAGCTATTGCCGGTGAAACGGGTTTGGTAGCGCCCTGCTTCGTAACCTTTTTTTACAGCAGAAGTAATGTCGGCTACAAATCCTTGTGGCGGAAAGCAATCTGCATGAACAAAATATAAAATATTTCCCTTTGCCTTTGCAGCGGCATAATTCATTTGCGCAGCCCTCCCTTTTACCGGGCTAAGCAAAGCTGTTGCGCCAGCCTTTGCGGCTAAAAGCATGGTGCCGTCTGTGCTGCCGCCATCGCTAATGATGATTTCTACAGCATCAGCAGGTATATCCTGCCGGAGGTAAGAAATGAGTTTTGCAATAATGGCAGCCTCATTGTAGGTAGGTATAATAATAGAGATCATGTAATCTTTTAAAATAAATACAAAATAAATGGGGTATTGGATTCAACAGCCAAAAAATTTAATCTTTTCTCAAAATCCCCTGTAAAAAGTTCCTCCTATTTTGAAAAGCTGGTTGAACGTATTAAAATTTCTCTTTTGTAACTTTAGCAACTAAACAAACCGTATGAGCACACTTACTATTACAACCATCCAGGCAAACCTGCATTGGCAAGATAAGGAGGCCAACCTAAGAATGCTCGAAGATAAGTTGCGCAACATAGAGGAGAAAACAGAAATTATTGTGTTGCCAGAAATGTTTAGCACCGGCTTTAGCATGCAGCCGAAGGAATATGCAGAAACGATGGATGGAGAAACAATGGGATGGATGAAAGACATGGCAGCCAAATACAGGGTTGTGCTAACGGGCTCTATCATTATTGAAGAAGACGAAAAATATTATAACAGGCTGATATGGATGTTGCCCAATGGGCAATATTGGTCCTACGACAAACGGCATCTGTTTGCGTATGCAGGAGAAGATGAGCATTACAGTGCGGGCAATAAAAGACTGATTGCTTCTGTAAAAGGGTGGAAAATAAACCTGCAGGTATGTTACGATCTTCGGTTCCCGGTGTGGGCGAGGCAGGGAGCCCCCGTAGAGGCAGAAGATAAAACCATCAACCCGGAATATGATATTTTAATGTATGTGGCCAACTGGCCTGAACGCCGCAGCCATGCGTGGAAAACTTTGTTGTGCGCAAGGGCTATAGAAAACCAATGTTACGTAATAGGCGTAAACCGGGTGGGTAAAGATGGCAACGACATTTACCACAGTGGTAACAGTATGATAATAGATCCGCTGGGGGAAGTACTGTACCACATGGCCAACGAAGAAGATACGTTTACCATCAGCCTGCAAAAAGAGCATCTGGATATGGTGCGCACAAAATTTCCTTTTTGGAGAGATGCAGATGAGTTTAGGATTGGGTTGTAACATTCCGCCAATAACTATTGGTTGTTGTTGATTTGTTTTTTTCCTTGATGAAAAAAAAAAGGGCTGTGTCAAAAGGGAAAGCATTTCACACAAAGCCCACAAAGAAATACAAAGTTGACAAAGAATTCATTTGAAAATCAACCCGACTGTGTGAAAAAGGGAAAGCATTTCACAAAAAGCCCCAAAGAAATAAAAGTTGACAAAGAATTATTTGATTAAAAAAACCAAGCGCTGTTTGAAAAGAGAAGGCATTTCACACAAACCCTGCAAACAAATATAAAGTTGACAAAGAATTCGTTTGAAAAAATCAATCGGGCTGTTTGAAAAGGGAAAGCATTTCACACAAAGCCCGCAAAGAAATACAAAGTTGACAAAGAATTATTTGATAAAAAAAACCAAGCGCTGTTTGAAAAGGGAAGGCATATCACACGAAGCCCGCTAAGAAATAAAAAGTGAACAAAGGTTTCGTCTCATAATTAGTCTTTGTTTCTTTGCTTCCTTTGTTTCTTTGTGTGAAACTTTTATGGTGAGATATACCGTAGCAAAAAACCCTCACCATCGCCTCGCCCATCACCTGTCAAATTTAGCACTTCCAACAAGGTTGGAGCCTGGAGAGCATTCACTTTTCACCTTTGACCTTTCACCTTTCATTTCCAACAATCATCTCCCTCACCACTTTCATCTTATAGTCATACCCTTTTAGCAGGGCTTCGTAGCTGGTGCCTACATAAATATCCGGCGGTATGCCCGTGCCGGTTTTAGGTACATGATTGTATTGCACCAGCCTGAAGAGCGGTAGGCGCACGGTGTTTTTAGAATGGGGCAAAATAATATCCGGAATCATGATACCACTGTTGCCATGCCAGCCGCCGCCGGTTTCTTCGCCCAGCAGTGTGATGCCTGCCTGCCCTTTTACCACATTGCAAAAAAGAGCAGCGGCAGAAAAAGTAGGGCCGTTGGTGAGCACATATACATTTTTGTTGTAGTGATTTCTATTTTTTGGTTGATAAGTTTTTCGTTCCAATAAACCCACATGGTATTTGTCATCCTTCTTTTTTTGTCCAATAAAAAACAATTCAACATTGTTAAAAAAGCCATGCCTGATGTAGCGTGTGTATGGGCCAAGGCTGCGGCTTACTCCATATACCGAATCAGCCACTTTAAACGGCGACCTGGAAATGTATTTGGTGAGCAGGGTAGATGAAGCAACATTGCCACCACCATTGCTGCGCAGGTCCAGCACCAAATTTTGTATGTTTTTCTGGCGCAGCTCCCGGAAAGACCGGCGTAAAAAAGTTCTCAGTTTTCCTTTGCTAAATGTATTTAGCGTGAGCGTAGCCATCTTGCCACTGCTGTCTATGGACAGCGAACGGTAGCGCAGTAAGCGGTTCACTTTTGGAACATCGGGCCTTTTTTCTCTTTCTGTTTTTTTAGTAGTGTCTACCACGGGCACAAACAAGGGGAGCGCTGCTTTCTTTTCCAGGCCTGCACTGTCCAGGTAAGTGACGTTGTATTTTTTATAAATGCCATAAATATTTCGGTGGTAGTATGGAAAATTTCCGCTGAGGCGTATGTAGTTCACATTGTCTGCGTAGCCATCTTCCGGAAGATAGCTGAACATCTTTTTAACGAGCTCTTTGTTGGAAACGCCGTTTACGGAAGTTACCAGTGTGCCCCTTTTAAAAATACTGTCTTTCCTGTTCAGGTTAGCAGATACAGCCATGGTATCGTTCCATACTTTAAAATACAGTGGAAAGGATGGTAGCCTTTTGCCAACAGCCCATTTTCTGTAGGCCTTGCTGCTGCCCACACTGGTATGTCCGCAGTGAATTTTATCTACCAACGGTGCCAAAATTTGCCAGGCAAATTGCTGCTCCGTCATGCTATCGGGGATGGCCCGGTAATAGGAATCAAAATACAGATCCATACTATCCTTGGGGGTGTACCAATAAATGGAGGGATGTTTTTTCTCTAAAATATTTCGCAGTACCAGGTAGTCTTTTCTCAAAAGATCCTGCGGTAGTTTTTTTGCAGGCGAAAAAGGTTTGGTGGCCACACAGGAGAGCAATCCACTACAAACCATTACAACAAAAAAGACAAATCTGTTCATACCTGCTAACCAACAATTGAAAACGAAATTTAAAGTTATTTATGTTGCATTCAGCAGAATGAAATTAAAATGGCAAAACTTTAAACATAAACAGGCATGGAACAGCTAATAACTTTAACCCTGTTACTCCTATGAAGGCGCTAAGCTTTTCAGGGTAAGACAAACCGTAAACTTAGAGCCCAGGCCAACGGTGCTTTCCACAGAAATATCTCCCCCTGCAGCGTCCACTATTTTTTTCGCCAGGGAGAGCCCAATTCCGTTGCCTTCAACTACGGTGCTCAGCCGGCCATACATGTTAAAAATGCTGGAGAGATCTTGCTCAGGAATTCCTATACCATTGTCTTCTACGCAAATATTAATGCAGTCCTTGTCCTGGAACGTGTGAATAGTCACAACAGGGGATGCTTCTCTTCTATATTTAATACTGTTCGAAATAAGATTGTAAAGAATGCTTCTAAAATTTTTACCAGAAAAAAAGATGTCCGGCACTTCTAGGTTTCGGTTGATGACAGCATTGGCTGCTTTTATTTTGTCATCCAGGCTCCACTCAATATTATTAAGAACATCATTTATAGAAAGCAGTTCTTTGCTGCCCATGTCGTTCTCTATTTTTGCAATGTGTGCAATATTATTGATGAGTGAACGGAATTTTTTAACGGAGGTATTGATGATGTCTGTAAATTTTAGCAGCTTTGGGTCCATGCCTTTTAGATCGTTCATTACCCCAATACTCAGTTCTATATTTCCAAGAGGCGCCAGCAGGTCATGCGAAGCCGTGAGTACAAAATTATCCAGGTCTGCGTTAATGCGTAGCAGGCTTTCATTCTTTTTATCCAACTCAAATTGAATTTGTTTGAGCTCTGTAATGTCATTAAACGTAATAATAGCCCCGTTGCTTTTATTGTTGGTATGCACGTAGGGCATGGTCATTACCTGGTACCACTTACCATTATCTGTTTCTACTTCTTTGGTAACAATACCACCTTCTAAAATTACCTTTTTTATATCTTTTTCAATGGTCTCAAATTTTATGTTGGTGCTTATATTACTGAGAGGCCTGCCTATATCGGTTGGCAAAAGGTTTATTTGCTTTACCGTACCAGGCGAAAATCGCATCAGCAGTAAATCGTTGTTTACAAAAAGTTGCCCATTGATGTTGCTCCTAAAATAATTATTGAGATCGTCATTTACTTCCTGCAGTTCTTTGTTTTTTAATTGAAATTCGGCATTGATGGTATGCAGCTCCTCGTTTACCGATTGCATTTCTTCGTTGGTACTTTGCATTTCTTCGTTAGACGATAGCAACTCTTCATTGTAAGATTGCATATTGTCGTTGGATGCATCGAGGTGCTCGTACGTAGATTGCAGTTTTTCCTGCAAATCTTTTAGTTCTTCCTCTAATAAAATAGTGTATTGGTTAAAATAGAGTTGCTCATCGTACACAACTGCGGGTTGCGCTTCCGCATCATATTTTTCTGCCTTAAAAATTACGAGCAAAAGACCCTGGTCTCCCTTTTTTAAATTTAGAGGGCTTACCGTAATGCCCACATTGATGTCTTCTTCTCCCTGCCTGATGGTAATACCATTGATGCGCTTGGTTTCATTCGTTTTTTTGGTGCTGATGCAAAGGGCGTTAAATGCTACGGCCAGGGGCCTCGGTAAAAGGTCTGCCAGGTTTGAATTAAAATTCTTTTGCAGTAAAAAATTGGTAGTGTCGCCGTATGTTTTAAGCACCTGGTTGTTGCTGTCTATACAAATAGCCAGCATGTTCGTTTCATTTGCCAGGGTTGTATTAATGGCTTCTTCTATGGAATGACTCGAAACTTTTGCCGGTGTTTTTCTTGCAGCGATATCTTTTATCCCAGCTATTTTAGGGAGCGAAAAAACTTCGAAGTTAATGGCCCGTTTGGTTTCAAGATTTTTGTAAATTTTCCAGGTGCTGTGCACCACCTCAAGGTGCTTTGCAATGGGTGTGGGGTTTTCGCTTGAACCTAAAAATAAGTAGCCATCTGTCATTAAACCAAAAAGCAACATATTGTATACTTTCTTTTGCAACGGCGCAGCCATGTAGATAAGCAGGTTGCGGCAACTTATAAAATGCATATTGCAATACGGTGGATTTTTTACCAGGTCATGTTTGGCAAATATGACCATCTTTCGTATTTCAGACGTTACCCGAAACTGGCCAAATTCATCTACAAAAAATCGTTTAAGCCGGTCTGCAGACACAGGTTTGACCGATGCTGCAGCAAAAAGTCCTTTGCCTGCCTGCAACAAAGCGGTGCCGTCTATATCGGTAGCAAATATTTTTACTTCGGTATGTTCAAATTTGCCTGTTAATTGTTCTTTCACCAATATTGCCAGCGAGTAGGCTTCTTCGCCGGTAGCACAGCCAGCTACCCAAAATCTTAATTCATCTTCCGGAGAATGCCGGGAAAGTATCTCCGGTATCACGATCGTTTCCAGCACCTCGTAAGCTTTTTCATCCCGGAAAAAAGCGGTTACACTTATTAAAAAACTTTGAATGAGAATTCCTAACTCCAGGGGAGTTTCTTTTAAAAAAACAAGGTATTTTTCTAGCTGTAAAATATTATTTGCCGCAGCCCTCCTTTTTATTCTCCTGAATATGGTGGCATGTTTATAGTCTGTAAAGTCAAGCGGAGATTGCTCCTTTACATAACCAGTTATTGCTTCAATAGCTTTTGTGCTTTCTTTTATTTCATCTACAGAGAAGCCGTCTTGTTTTACAAAATCCTCTATGATATCTGGCATTAGTTCTGGCTCCAACACAAAATCTACCACGCCGGTGGCTATGGCGCAAGACGGCATGCTTCCAAACTGCGTGGTGGAGGGATCTCGGGCTATGATCATACCCCCTTCGTTTTTAATAGCCTCCACTCCCTCGGTACCATCTGACCCTAAACCAGACAAGATGACTCCGATTGCTTTTTTACCACTATTTTTTGCAAGCGAATTAAAAAAGGTATTGATGGTAAGATGGGGACCCTTGCTTCTATCTTTATCTGTGAGAAATAATCTATCATTCTCCACAATCATGAATTTGTCACTGGGAATAAGATACACTTCGTTGCATTTGATCTTCATACCCTCTTCCGCTTCCTTTACTGCCAGCTTGCTGTGCCTGGCCAGTACTTCTACCATGCGGCTTTTAAAATCGGAAGATAAATGTTGTACAATAACATAGGAAACTCCGTCGGATGGGGTATGGTCAAAAAAAGAAATGATCTCTTCCAGGCCTCCAGCAGAAGCGCCGATTGCAATGATATGATGAGGCGATTGCTTAGTCATGGGTTATATTTGGGTATAAAAGAAGCGGTTTTAGTATCTGTAAGTTATCTCAATTAGCCACAGAAACCAAAGCTGGTTCGCAGATTGAAAAATTCATGCCAGCTTTCCGACCAGCACAGTTCCAAAACCTTCGAACAAACTTATAAAAAATCCCTCCCCAACCTGGGAGGGATAAAGGTTTTAGTCATTCGTTTTTCGAGTACCTATGCCTGAGGTGTAGGCGCAGGCAGCAGCGCAACCACCTGGGGCGACATAAGCTGAAATGCCAGTGCAGGTTGTACCACTCCATCTACTACCAAAGTAGTCAGCGGTTTGCCATTTTTCGCCTCTTGTTTCAATTCTATTTGATGAAGGGTTGCTCCATTCCTATACTGAATTTTCACCAATGGCCAGTCTGCAGGAATACAAGGAGTAAAAATCAACTGGTTACCCACCCGCTGCAGGCCAATAAATGATTCCAGGATCAATTGGTACATCCACCCGGCAGACCCAGTGTACCAGGTCCAGCCGCCACGCCCCATGTGTTTTGGCTCGGCATATACATCTGCCGCCACTACATAAGGTTCTGTTTTGTACACTGCAATTTTATCGGCAGTATTACCCCGGTTCAGAGGGTTGATCATTTGGAGCAGTTCCCAGGTTCTTTCCCGGTTGCCGGTGGCAGCAAAGGCCATTACTAACCAAATGGCCGCATGCGTGTATTGTCCACCATTTTCTCTAACTCCTGGCACGTAACCTTTGATGTAACCGGGGTACACATCAGATTTGTCGAAAGGAGGCGTAAACAGTTGTATCATGCCATCTTCTTGTTGCACCAAATATTTATCGGCGTTTTTCATGGCAGAGGCGGTGCGTTCTTCATCGGAAGCGCCCGATAAAACCGACCAGCTCTGGGCGATACTGTCTATTTTACATTCTTCATTTTCATGTGAGCCCAGCGGCGTGCCATCATCAAAATAAGCACGGCGGTACCATTCTCCATCCCAGGCATTGTCATGAATGTTTTGACGCAACCTCACACTTTCTTCTTCTAAAGTAGCCAGGAATGTTGTATCATTTTTAATAGTGGCCAGTGCTTTGAATTTGATCATGATTTCATAAAGGAAAAATGCCAGCCACACACTTTCGCCTTTACCATGATGGCCTACTTTATCCATACCATCGTTCCAATCGCCGGAGCCTATAAGTGGCAAACCATTGATGCCATACCTAAACCCATGTTCCAAAGCTTTTACGCAATGTTCGTAAAGTGTGGCAGATCGATCAGATTTGATAGGGAGATCAAAATAAGATTCCTCACCACTGTTCAACAACCTTCCTTCTAAAAACGGAACCATCTCGTCTAGCACAGCATGGTTTGCCGTAACGGTGATGTACCTGCAAGCGGCAAGTGGCAGCCATAGATAATCATCGGAGCAGGTTGTTCGCACACCCCTGCCGGTGGGCGGATGCCACCAATGTTGCACATCGCCTTCTATAAACTGGCGGGAAGCACAGAGTAGCATTTGGTCTTTTAAAAAATCTGGTTCTGTATGAACCAAAGACAATACATCCTGCAACTGGTCTCTAAAACCAAAGGCACCGCCAGACTGGTAGAAGCCGCTTCGGCCCCACACACGGCAGGCAAGGGTTTGGTAATTGAGCCAGCCATTGGTAATAATGTTCAGTGCTTTATCGGGCGAATCAATTTGCACGGCACTGAGTGTTTTCAGCCAATAGGCATTTACCTTAACGAACGCCGCTTGCACTGCAGCGCTGCCTTCAAAGCTTTTATTAATGTGGAAGGCCTCGTCTGCATCTGCTGCGGCTCCCAGTTTAAATACCACTTCTTTTTCCTGCCCTTCTGCAAGATCAAACATTACTTGTATGGCAGCACATGGATCGAGTGCAGCACCTGTTTTACCCGAGAGCCGGGAACGAATCATGGCATCGGGGTTGGCCATGGTACCATTTCTTCCAATAAACTCGGTGCGATCGGTAGTAATGGTGCGGGAGCTTTCGTCTACATCAAAAAAAGCTACCTTATTACCAAAGCTACTGCTGTAGGCATTGCGAGCTATGATGGCACCGCTGCGTACATCAACTTCGGTGATGGTATGCATGAGGGATTTTGAACGGAGGTCTCCCAATACCCATTCTATATAACCCGTGGCAGAAATACGGCGTGACCTGTTAGAGTTGTTGCGAATCTTGATGACCACAAACTTGATGGGCGATTTGATGTCTACAAATACTTTCATCTCCGAACCAATGCCATCTTCGCTGTGTTCGAAAATGCTGTATCCAAAACCGTGTCTGCTAATGTAAGGCGAAGTGCCGCGGCAAGGCAGCGGCGAAGGAGACCAATAGCGTCCGCTCTCTTCATCTCTTAAATAAAATGCTTCACCTTTCAGGTCGCCAATGGTATCGTTGTTCCAGGGAGTTAAACGCATGGAATGTGCATTTTCTATCCAGGTGTAAGACTGTCCGCCTTCTGATACTACCGCTCCGAAGCTCGGATTGGCGATGATATTCACCCAGGGTGCAGGTGTGGCTTGCGTAGATGAAGTGGTAATTACATATTCTTTTCCATCCTCAGAAAAACCTCCTATACCATTGAAGAACTGAAGGTCTTTTGCAGGGGGTATAGAAGTAACGACTGATGTGTGAAATTTGCTGGGGCTGAAATAAGGAACGGGGCTTTTGAATTTGCTGCGCCTGTTCATTTGCTCTTCCAGCGAGCCCAACGCATCTGAGATGATGATGTGCGCTACGCTCTGAAACAATATGCGATCCTCGTTAGAAATCTGGTCTGCAGAGCGGATGAAAATACCGCCGGGGTGTTCTTTCATGTCGCTTGATACACCGGGTGCTACCAGGCTTTGGATCTGGTTGTGCAGCACCTGCCTGTAGCCGCCATGGTCTTCGTTCCAAATAACCAGGTCTACCATCATTCCCTTCAATCGCCAATAAGTGTGCGCCTGCACCAGTTGCTTTACAATTTCTATATTGGAGGAATCGTGTATTTGCAACAATAAGATTGGGATGTCGCCTGAAATAGAATAGCCCCAAAGGCCGGACTGCCCCCGCTGGTTTTTTATAATGGTGGCGGTGTCGGCTCGTAAAGATGCGTTGGCATAAATAATAGAGGAGGCCAGTCTTGAATAGAGTTGCGCATCTGCTTCTACGGCATTTATTTGGCGCAAAATAACCTGGCTGTGCGTAAAGGCAAGCTCCAACACACGGTTCGTAAGGTTTCTATCCTGGTATTTATCTACAAGTGTGTTGCATACTTCCTTGGTTTCTGCAGCACCAAAAATAAGGTCGATGATGGCGGTTTGCTGCGGCTCTATTACAATGCGGTATTGGATAGAAATTACGGGGTCCAACACGGAACCTTCACTGTTAGTCAACGGCCCTTTTTGTTTAAGCGCTTTAGGTTGGTTGATGCTATGGCCTCTGCCGATAAACTCTGCACGGTCTGTTTCGTAAGAAATATTTTTTACGGTGGCATCGTGCACTTTCATGAGATGAAACATCCAGGGTGTTTGTTCATCTTCTGCCCTTGGGCGGCGTGTACAAAGTATGGCATGCCTTGCCTGGTTAATAGAAGTTTGCACAAAGAGGTTGCTAAAAGCCGGGTGCGATTCATCTGACGCAGCGGTTGCCAGTACCACTTCTGCATAACTGGTAATTTCTATCGTTCTTCTTTTACGGGACCGGTTGGTAATATGTAGTCGCCGCAATTCTATATCATCTTCGGGCGACACCACAATTTCTGTGTGTGTTTCCAAACCGAATTCACGTCTTCTAAACTCTGCCCTGCCCTGCGAAAAAACTGCTTCGTAGTTATCGCCCTCCTGCAAGGTGGGTTGAAAAGCTGTAGACCAGTAAGCATCTTTTTCCAGGTCTCTTATATAACAGAAAGTGCCCCAGTTATCGCAGGTGGCATCTTCCCGCCAGCGGGTGAGTGACAGGTTTTTCCAGCGGCTATACCCACCTCCGGAGTTGCTTACCATTACATGATAACGTCCGTTTGAGAGCAGCTGTACTTCCGGAATAGCGGTGTGTGGTGTGTTGATTACCCGCATGGAAGTATCAAAACCAGCCGTCACACTCATATCGCCGGCGTGTACACTGGGTGAGTAAAAATTGGTGATCCTTGGTATCCTTTCCTGCAGCAGCAATAAGGTAGACTTTACAGACACATCTGCCTCAAACCTCTGCTGCATAGGCCTGTTGAGCAGCAAGTAAGAAATAGCCAGAAAAGACATACCCTGGTGATGCGACATAAATGATTTTACCAGCGAACTTGTCTGTTTGCGGAGCAATCGGCCCGCCGTATAATCAATGGCTTCATACATACCATACCGCCCTTCAAAGCCTGCCTCTTTTAGCACCTGCAGGTTGTTGTAAGATTCCTGCGGAGCCACCATCAAAGACATGACGGTAGCGTAGGGGGCAATTACCAGGTCTTCGCCTAAGCCCCGTTTGAAGCCCAGGCCTGGAACCCCGAATGCACGGTATTGATAATTTAAATGTGCATCTACCATATTGTAACCCGACTCTGAAATACCCCAGGGAACGGATCTTTTTTTACCATAATCTATTTGCTTTTGAATAACGGCTTTGTAGGTTTGGTCGAGCAAGGTGTTATCGTACGTAGGCATTACCAACAAAGGCATTAGGTATTCAAACATAGAACCGCTCCAGGATAAGAGGATGGGAGTAGTGCCCACATTGGTTAACTGTCGGCCAAGGGAGAACCAACTTTCCTGTGGCAACTTTCCCTGTGCGATGGCCAAAAATGTGGTAAGCCTGGCTTCTGATGCCAGCAGGTCATAATACCCATTGTCTTTTCTGTGCTCCTCTGCGTTGTAGCCAATGGTTAACAGGTGTTGGCTGCGGTCGTATAAAAAGTCGTATTCGATATCTGAAAAGTCACGGCAACGCAAGGCCAATTGTTCCAGCGTAAGTATCATTTGCTTGCCCCGAAGCCCGGCTTGGGTTATGCCTGCTCTAAAAAGGTTTAGCCAGTCATTTTCTTGGGTGCTGTTGCCGTCTCCATAAGCATTCAAGATCCGATGAAATAAATGCTGCTCTATCCTGGCCAGTTGTTTAATGGTAGGTATGGCAGGGAGATCCGGGATGATGTCCTGGAATTTTTCCGGTGCAGCCGGTAGCATTAGCCAGGGCACAAGTTCTAACAATTCGTTTTTAGTGTTGTCTAACTGCAGGGTAATTCTTTGTGCCCAGTCATCGTCCTCGGTTTCTGGCACCAGGTCAAGCTCAATCAATATTTCTTTGTAAGACTTGTCTAACTGCTGCAGGTAAGTGTAGGCGGCCGTTACATCTTCAATATGCGCAGGGTAACTGCTAATAAGTTCTTCCACGAAATCATTGAGCAGCGTTTTTTCTGGAGTCTTCTGTATAAGAATCCTCAGCGAATCTGCCAGGCCTTCAAAAATTTGATCTGTAATGATCTTTTTATCTGCCAATGCCAGCAAGCCTTGTTGCATTACTACGAGGTGCCCGGCAAGATTACCACTATCAACAGTGGAAATATAGCGGGGGTGCAGTGGCACGAGGCTTTCTGTGTCGTACCAATTATAGAAATGCCCACGGTACCGCTCCATGCGTTGCATGGTAAGTAAAGTGTTGCCCGATCTTTCAATGGTTTCGCCTATGCTGATGTAACCAAAATCGTTGGCCGTTAAATAAGACAACAGGCAAAGGCCAATATTGGTAGGAGATGTGCGATGTGCAATTCTTTCCACCGGGTCTTCCTGGTAATTATCGGGCGGCAACCAATTGTCTTGCTCGCCCACAAATGTTTCAAAGAAAAACCATGTTTTTCTGCCAAGGGTGCGCAGGTAAATGGTTTCTGTAACAGAAAGTGTTTCTGTTGTGGGCACTACGGGCCTGCTGATGACCCAGGTTATAAAAGGGGCCACCATCCACGATATAAGATAAGGCAGTGCAAAGGCCAGGGTGATGGGTGCGTAAAAAGTAAGGTAGCTAAACAGCAGCAGTGCCAGTGCCGGAGCAAACCACATGGCTTTATACACAGAAGCAATAGTTCTATGACTATTAATGGTGGTATGATAGGGGTTCCACTGTAATAAATTTCTACGGCTGATGAACATGCGCCAAAGCGTTCTGGCAATAGCATCTATGTTGGTATAGGCTTCGTAAGGCAGGCAAGCAAGTTCTACGATCTGCTGAAAAAACTGATCGCTGGCTGCCCGTATAGAATACATAAAATGTTGCGAAAAAATAACGTCTGCTGGCCTTGTAAACAAGGTCCACATTAAATTGATAACGCTGGGTAAAAAGAAGATGAGGATAACGGCCGTGCTCCAGAAAATAGGTGTTATTGAAATGGTCCACCCCCAAAGTAACAAAATCAGGATGGCGATAGGTACCAGGCTGCGGCGGATGTTATCAAATATCTTCCACTTGGAAAGCATCGAAAGTGGGTTGTTGAGAATTTTTCCGTTGGGCCCCGGAACCCAGGGAAACATCCAGTTTCCTATTTGCCAGTCTCCCCTGATCCAGCGATGCCTTCGCTGCATATCAGTATTGTACCTGTTAGGATATTCTTCATACAGCTGCACATCAGTTACAAGACCACAGCGTGCATAAGAGCCTTCTAAAAGATCATGACTTAAAATAGCGTTTTCGGGAAACCTGTCTTTTAGGGTAGCTTCAAAGGCTTCAATGTCGTAAATACCTTTTCCAATAAAGGAGCCTTCCTGAAAAAGGTCCTGGTACACATCCGAAATAGCCCTGGTGTAGGGATCGGTGCCTGGCTCATTGCCATGCATTTTTGCGTAAAGCGAGCTGGTATTGCCTGGTAAACTGTTAGATACCCGGGGCTGTAAAATAGTGTACCCCTCGGTTATTCTTTTTTTGCGTGGATGATAGAATGCTTTGTTTAAAGGGTGGGCAAGTGTAGCCGTTAGTTTCCAGGCTGCATCTCGTGGTAGTTGTGTATCAGTATCCAGGGTGATGATGAATTTTACATTCATGTACACCGAAGGATCGCCTATGACCAGGGAAAAATGTTCCATGCCATAACCAAGGATTAATGCGTTTAGCTCGCTCAGTTTGCCCCGCTTGCGCTCATAGCCCATCCATTTCTTTTCCCTCTTATTCCATTTGCGGGGGCGGTGAAATAGAAAAAAAGTGTCGTCTTTGCTGCGTTCGTATTTTCGGTTGAGTTCTGTTATTCTATTTTTAGCAGTTTGCAGCAGCAACTCATCTTCAGCCAATGTTTCGGTATCGGCATCTTTAAAATCTGTGAGCAAAGCAAAATGCAGGTTGGCATCCCGGTTAGCAAGAAAACGCACTTCCAGACCTTCTATAAGATCGTGGATACTGCTGACTGTATTGAACATGGTGGGAATGACCACCATGGTTTTATTTTCTTGTGGAATACCTGCTGAAAAATTCATCCTGGGTAACAGGTTTGGTCGGGCCAGGATCGTGGCCAGCCAGTTTACAATGGATATGGAGAGCCTGCTGAGGGCTAAAAAAATAGCAATGCCCATTATTATTAAAAGTGCGGTGTTTCTACCAGGGTCGTAAATACGGGCGAGCAGTGTGTAGCACAAACCGAAACTGAGTAATAAAATGCCCCCGGCATACAACAGTAAGGGAGCCCGCCTAAAAATTCTTTTTGCAAAATCTAGCCTGTGGGGTTTCATGCTCGCAGCTTTTTCCAGTTGCGGCAATCCTTTGCCTGCAAGGAAATAGCCTACATGATTTCTTCTACCGTCATTTTCCTGGTTAGCGTTTTCTTCGGCCATGCGAATAGCCAATTCGGTTACCTGCGGCTCTGTGTGCACACTGTATTTAGCCACTTTTTCTAATACGTGACGATAGGCGTCCCTGGTAGCAAAGTCCATTTTTGGATAAATACCGCTGGGGTCCCGCTGCAGGATTTCTTCAACAATGCTGGTAGTTTCTACAAAATCCCGCCAGTCCGTAGTACTCAAAAAGCGGAGGCTGCTTATGCTATTGCTTATAGAAACCTGGTCGGCCGCCTGGGCTTGGTTTTCCTGGTGAATGAGCTCGTTGCTATTGAGGCCGCTGTCTGTAAGGGTTTGCTCTATCCAGTTGAGTGGTAGTGAAAGCGAATTGCCTTTTTCCTGCAAGCGCCGGGTAAGTTCAGCAATAAAAGAACTTACCATAGGTGGTTTGCTGCGGGCCATATCTGCAATAACCAGCACCAGGTCTGTTGGTTTGTTTTCGGCCACTTCAATCATTTCATCGGCCCACTTATTAGCAAGAGCTTTATCGCTGATGTTGTTGGCAATTTGAATAGATAACCGGCGAAGGTTTTCTATCAGCGCCAGTCGAAGCATGATGGGGATGGCCCATAGTTCGCCCAATTGCAAGAACGTATTTTTTTGATAGGAAGTAACAAATCCAATGAGGCTGGCAAGGTCAACGTGTCCATCACTGTGGGAAATTATTTCCACAGCAATATCATAAACCCTGGGCAGGCCGGCAGATTCGCCTTTTGCCAATTGCGGCAGGCCCCGGCTATAACCTTTGGGTAGGTGTTTTTTTCCTGTGTATATCTGCTCTTCTATTAGGTAAAAATTATCCAAAAGCCACTCCGCCGCAGGTGTAACCCTGTTATTGTCTTTCACCACATCTGTAAGCAAGGCATGCACTTCCAGCAAAATGGTTTCATTATCCGCCAATCGCTTTAGTAATTGTTCAGAAGGCTGGCCTGATATTAAAGGGTGCCTCGTAGCAAGCGAAAGGGCGTGTTGTTCTAATTGTTCTTCCGTATAAAGTTCCGCACGAAGCGGTGGCCTTTCGTTGCTGTATTTTTCATTTCTACCATCGCCAAAAATAGGGTTGATGATGGTCTTCTTAAAACTAGAAATGGCCTGCGGAAGAATTTCAAAGAAATCTTGACTTGGAACTTTTCTTTGACTCGACTTCATTCTAAAAGCTTTATATAATAGCGTGATTAATAATTTCTTTTACATATTTTCAATCTCTTTAGATGCTAATATCATGCCCCGCTGGCTCTTTGTAGGGTAAAATGAAACGTGCAAAAGCGGAGTGTATAATTGCTGGTGAGGAAATTCTGAAGCTTAATCAAAGAACTACAAGAAAATAATATTGGAGTTTTATAACCAGGACTCGTGCCAGCCAATAACCCTAACAGCAAAAACAAGGTTTATTTCACCCCAGGTGGGCCGATATTACATAAGTGATGCGCCAGGAGGTGGCGAAGTGGGCATACTTTCCACAAACGCTTCCTATTTACCCATCGATAGAAGTGGAACAGAAAATATACTTTTACCTCCGTAATGTAAGGCATAATTGCCCAATTCAGCCTTTCATCTAAATCATGTTGAAGCTTTGTGCTATCATTCTGCTTCACCAAATAAATAACACACTGAAAAAGTCAAGAGTTACTATAGCAGTGATGCTTTGTGCAACGCTTACCTTCGCACAAAAAATGCAGGAAAAAAATATACCTGCCAGCGTAATATCTACTTTTCAGAAAAATTATCCTACAGTTAAATCAGTAAAGTGGGTTAAAGAAGGAGAACAGTACGAAGCAAATTTCGACCTTCAAAAAGCAGATAATTCTGTTTTAATAGACGCACAAGGAAACATCGTGGAAACGGAGGTAGAGATTGAATTACGGGAGTTGCCAACAAGCATTTTAGAATATGTAAAATTGCATTACGCAGGTAAGCAGGCAAAAGAAAGCGCAAAAATTACAGATGCAAAGGGTGCCGTAACTTACGAGATGGAAATTAAAGGAATGGACTTAATTTTTGATAGTAAGGGTAAGTTTATTAAAGAATTAAAAGGATAAAAAATGCGACTTAAGGGTATCTTAATGGTGTTAGTATTTGTAGGAGGGGTTTTGAAATTGCAGGCGCAAACTGCGGACGTTACCCTATCGGGTTTAATAAAGAACAAAATAGATAGAGTTGTTTTGCCTTTTGTAAACATTGTTTTGAAAAAAGAAAAAGACAGTGCATTTGTTACAGGCACGTTGAGCAATGAGGGCGGACGTTTTACTTTGACCAATGTAAAACCTGGTGACTATATTTTGCAATTCACTTACACAGGATTTACTTTGAAATCACAACCTGTTTTAATAGGCTCTCTCAGTTCCTTCTTAGACCTTGGTACCATAGAGTTACAGCAAGATACAAAACAGCTACAGGAAGTGGTGCTTACTTCAACGCAAAATGATTTGGGTAATAAAATGGATAGGAAAACTTATTCCGTTGCTTCAAACATCAGTCAGAGCGGAGGTTCTGTTTTGCAGACCTTAAAAAATCTGCCCGGTGTTACTACCAGCCAGGACGGCAAAGTGGAATTAAGGGGCAGCGATAAAGTGGCCATTTTAATTGATGGCAAACAAACAGCACTCACAGGCTTTGGCAGTCAAACAGGATTAGACAATATTCCTGCATCTGCCATTGAACGAATAGAAATCATTAATAACCCTTCTGCCAGGTATGATGCAAATGGCAACGCAGGTATTATCAATATCATCTACAAAAAAAGCCGTCAGCAAGGCTTTAATGGTAAAGTTGGCTTCACCACAGGTGTGGGTGCTTTGTGGGAGAAAAAGGAGAACCTGCCAACCATCCGTCCGCAATACAAGGCAACACCAAAGATCAATCCTTCCCTCTCCTTAAACTATCGAAAGAACAAGGTGAATTCGTTTTTACAGGCAGATTGGTTGTACACGGAGACACTGAATAGAAATGAGTTTGTAACAAGGAGTTTTGATAATGGCACCATTATTAACCAGCAAACAAAGCGAAACAGGAATACACATTTTGTAACTACCAAGGCAGGGATTGACTGGAGTATCAATAGCCAGGACATGCTAACTATTTCAGGTTTATTCGGAATCGAAAAAATAATTGATCGTGGCGACCAACCATTTTTTAATAAAGATTTTTCCAATAGAGAACGCCTGTGGCAATTTGTGGAGGATGAATTAAAAACTACCGCTGTAGCCTCAGCAGCCTATCAACATAAATTTAAACAAGCCGGCCATTTATTAAATGTTGGTTTCAATTATACGTTTCACCGGGAAGATGAGAAATATAATTTCGTAAATACTTTGCCCACTTTTACAGGTTTAGATTCTTTTAAACTACTATCCGACGAACACGTTGCCGACTTTAATGTAGACTATGTGAGGCCTTTAAAATATGGCCGAATTGAGGGAGGCTTAAAATTTCGTTACCGGGACATTCCTACCAACATGCAATTTAAACCCGGCCTAAATTCGCCCTTAGATACGGATGCAGGCGGAGCGGCTACTTACACAGAAATTATTCCTGCAGGGTATAGCAATTATGTTTATGAAAGTAAAAAAATAGAAGCCGAAGTTGGGTTAAGGATAGAGTATGTGGATTTGAAGTATAAAGTAAATCCCGACCACAATACCTATAAGAGTGATGGGTATAATTACACACAACCTTTTCCCAACGTAAGGCTGGCGTACAAAATAAATGACCAGAATAAAATCTCTTTGTTTTACAACCGCAGGGTAGACAGGCCTAATGAAGTTGATATTCGTATTTTTCCAAAATATGACGATGCTGAAATTATTAAAGTAGGCAACCCTGCCTTGAGACCGCAGTTTACCAACTCCGTTGAGTTGGGTTATAAAACCACTCTTACAAAAGGCTATTTCTATACAGCATTGTACCATCGCAGTACAGAGGGAACCATCACCAGAATTGCTACGCAGGTACCGCCCAGTACACTCATTTATACCGTTTTTCAAAATGCAGGTTAGAGTAGTAACACAGGCATTGAAATAGTTTTGCAGCACGACTTTTCAAAAGTTGTTTCATTCAATACCAATGTAAATGTGTATCAAAATATCATTGATGCTTTTACGGTAGAAAACAAATATCCAACACCTTCCATTTATTCGGCCTCCAAAGAAAAATTCACTTCGGGTAATATAAAGCTGAATGGTATTTTTCATTTGCGAAAGCAGACTGATATACAAATCACCAGCATTTATTTGGCACCAGATATTATACCTCAAGGTAAAATAGGTACAAGGTTTTCTGTAGATATGGGTGTAAAGAAACAAATTCAAAAAAGCAAAGGAGAATTGTTCTTTAACGCCAGCGATATTTTTAACACCTTAAAAATTAAGAAGGAAATAAATGGTAACGGATTTAAGCTAACTAGTACCGACTATAATGAAACGCAGGTTTTCAGGTTAGGATATAGTTATAAGTTTTAAGAGATAATATTTGTGGGCCTGCAACTTGTTAGTCACTATTACCCTTATCTCCCACAAACCAATCTTCTTTGGTCTTGAACAATACATTGAAACTGGTAAGCGAACCATAGCAACGGGTGATGTATTGCTGGATGTTTACTTTTTCTTCGTCGCTTAATTTTTTATGGCTGTTGATGTTTTGTTCCAGCACACGCAACCTATCCCGCAGCATTACTATTTTATGAAAAAAATCGGCAATGGGAATTTCTTTTGGCTTTAAGGTTTTATCTGCAGTTTGTAAAGACATTGTTCCGCCAATCCATTTATCGCCCAGCGGCACAATCTCCGATACATCAGCCCATTGCCTTAAAATCTTTAGCAAAGACTTTTCAACTTCGGAAATTGTTTCTACCTCCACAGTTACATTCTCAGCAATAATCTCCTCCAGGTTATCATCTGTTTTATCTATTTCTTTTATGCCGGTATTGATAAACGATATTAAATAAGTGGCATACCGCACACCTACTATTACACCGGGGCCGTGCTTGATGTGTTGTAACCTTGTGCCTACTCCTAAATTTAATTGGTTCTCTTCCATGTAAACTCATTTGTGTTTTTAAAATGTAAACCAGCCATTAACCGGTAAACAAAACTAAGCAGGAATTAATTGTAGCTACAAACAATATTGAAACAAAAACCGGGGATACCTTTCATGCGAGCCCCAGTTTTCCTGGTTGTAGAAAGAAGTTGCCTTACCATTACCTGATTTTATACCTCCAACCCATATAAAACATATTGCCTGTTACAGGACCCCAAACCATTGATGCATCAAAGTAATTACCGAATGGCTGATCGGTCGCAATGATTACATCTTTTTGAAAATAATTAGTCAGGTTTTCTGCACCAACATAAAAATCCATTGGGTGTTTTTTGCCCACCGTTTTACTTACCTGCGCATTCATTAAAATAAAATCGGGCGAGTATTGAGCTCGCTGGTAAGCAACAGGATTTCCTTTTGTAGACGGAATTCTTTTTTTACCATTGTAGTTAATGGTGTAATCAAATTTCCACCCATCAACACTGTAGGCAAGATTGGCAAAAGCCCTGTTGCCGGCTATGAGCGGGCGTTGCAATAGTTTACCGCTAAAATTTGTTTTTACATCAAAATAGCGGTACGCCATCCTGAGCTCTAACCTTGTTAATGGCTCTAAGGTTAGCTCTGCCTGTAAGCTGTTAGAATACGATTTGCCCTGCAGGTTGTAAAACTTAACAAGCCGCGGATCTTCCAGGTCTACGACTACCTGGTTGTTGAAATCGTTTCTAAAAAAATCTATACTCAACATACCATTGCGCTGAAATAGTTTAAACTTCTGATCTACGCTGATGCCCTTGTTCCAGGCTACTTCAGCATTTAAACCATAAGCTTTGCCAGATTCATTGGTAAAGATATTTACCTGTCTTGAACTCACAAAAACACTGGTATTTTCTGCAAAAATGTTAGCGGTTCTTTGGCCACGGCCCGCACTTACCCTTATAGTTGTTCCTTTGATGGGCTCATATCTTACATGCAACCGGGGTGTTGTAAAATATCCAAACAAGCTATTGTGATCTCCCCTGAGCCCGGCTATGAAGCTTAGTTTTTCGTTGGGTGTGAAAGTATATTCAAAGAAAGCGCCTGGCACTTTTTCTATGCGTTGGTAATTATTTGAATTAAAATCTTCCTTGTATTGATCAAACAAAAAACTTAGCCCTGTTCTAAATTTATGTTTGGTGCTGTAGATGATGGATTGATAAATTAAATTGGCGTAAACATTTTGCTGCTTTGCATTATAGCTGGTTAGCCCAAAATAGGAATCCTGCTGATGGGTGATGGCAGATAATTGCAGACCAATACTTTTGTATTTTTTATCTGCAAACACATAACCGGTTTTGGCAAACACTTCGTAGCGATCTGTACGGATGCCAAGGCCATATTTTTCGGTAGTATGTTTATGCGTGTTGGCATCAAAGTCTACTTGTCCGCCGGTTTTTCGGTCGTTTAAAACCTTTACGCCAAACTGAGACTGGAATCCTTTGCCGTCATCGTATTGCCAGCGGTTTATAAGGGCAAACAAATTGCCAGTTGGCTGATCCCTGAAACCGTCTTTATTAAAATCTATTTTTTTATTGGTTAAAAAATCGTTGTGCAACAACAATCCTGTTGCCCATTTTTTTCCAATGGCTGTTGCGAGATTCAAGTTGAGGTCCGTTTTTCCAAAATCATTGAAGTAGGCATTGGCAAATAATCTTTCACTGTTTTCTGGTTTTTTCAATTCAACATTTATTTGGCCGGCAATACTTTCGTAGCCATTGGCCACAGATCCAATTCCCTTGGTGAGCTGGATAGATTCTACCCATGGGCCCGCAATAGAATTGAGACCAAGCGGCGTAGCAATCCCCCTGGGGCCGGGTAGATTTTCCACCGTGAGTTGTGTATAGTTTCCAGATAATCCCAACAACTGAATTTGTTTGGAACCTGTTACAGCATCGTTGTACGATACATCTACCGAAGGGTTCGTTTCAAAACTTTCACTGAGGTTGCAACAGGCAGCTTTGAACAATTCTTTTTCCGTCATCACCTGCATCCGGATGGGGTTCAACAGGGAAATGTACGAGGAGCGTAGTTTGCTGGTTACGACCACTTCGCTCAATTGTTTGTTGGTGGCTAAAATAATTTTTAACTCATTTAAAGGGGAGACATTTATGGTGTCTGGTTTGTAACCCGAATGACTGATGACCAGTTGTGTTTTTGTGCCGTGCTGCCTGAGCTGGAAAACACCGTTGCTATCGGTTGTAACACCATGTTTGGTTTCCAGCCAAATTACACTGGCGCCTTTGAGGGCAGTGAAATGACCCTGGAGGTCGCTTTCTAACACAACTCCTTTTATGAACGCTGTGTCAGTGGTAATGAAGGATTTTACCGGTGCAGGCATAGGTGCCATATTTGCAATCGCAGTATCTGCTGAAAAGAGTTTTACAGGTTTCGTGCCCGGCATATCTGGATGTTCCCTGTAGCGGCAACAAGCCGGCAGTGTTTCGTAAACTTTGGTATTTGCCCTCTTGTTGTCTACGTCATGACCGGCCAGCAAAATTCGTTTTTGTATTCTATCTAAACTGGTTTTGGAGGGGTCGTAATTCAAGGTTAGTATTTTGCTATCTACATCCCAAATGGCAGTTTGCACGCCTTTTCCTTGCGCCGCTGTTTCAATTCTAGTCTTACACATTTCGCAGCTGCCAAACACTTTGGTGGCAATGTTGCTGTTGTTACCTGCTTGTTGAGCCTGGGATTTTGGAGAGGAGAAAACGAGAATTAGAATGGTAAGAATATGAATGGTTTTCATTTGTTTGTTTTTTGCATTTGATAAAATTTAGTGCTCATATTCGGGAGGTCTTGGTTTTCAAAACCTTCCGAATAAGTGCAATGGCCGCTGTGTTCCCGAAGGAAAACCAGGTATCAAATGCGAAAAACAGCGTAGCGGATGTACAGGGGAGCTCCCGCATAAAAAGGGCTGGCGAACTGTAAGCTTTTATTTTGCGAAACGGTTTTGTAGCGGGATGCCAGCCAGCCAATATAAGCTGAGGGTAATGCTGTAACAGGAATTGGAACTAACTGAAGCGCCAACGGATCCGCTTTTTGATCGGAATTACTTTTTAAAAATTGGTGTTCGTCTTTGCAGCAGCCATCATTTTGTGATGACTTCTTTTTCATACTGCAGCCCTCACATTTATCTGCGGTCTCCTGGCCAAACTGCCAGGAAATTAATTGATCCATGCAAAAATGCATGCGCACGCTGGCACCGGCAGATGTACCGATGTATAAAATAGCTAATATGGAAACGATGACTCTTTTCACTTTTGCAGTAATGGAACTGTAATTGTCGCAAACCTACCTCTACCAGGGGATGAAAACATTGACCGGCGTCAATTGTAGGAATGATTTTTTACTAATTTCTTAGTATGCGTGCAAGTCTTTTTAAAACAATGGGGCACTTAATGATCATTCAGTGGCAAACCCAACCTTTGATAATCTTTCCAGTTTAAATATTCCGGAGCCACCCGATGTTCCTCCATAGTTATGCAGGCATCAACCGGGCAAACGAGCTGGCATAAATTACAACCTACACATTCTTCTTCTTTAATGCTGTAAGTATTGTAAGGATTTCCTTGGGTAATATTGATGGATTGATGCGATGTGTCTTCACATACGATGTAACACAATCCGCAGTGAATACATTTATCCTGGTTTATTTTGGCAATATGGTGATAGTTGATGTCCAGGTCTTCCCAATGTGTTATTTTTTCTACACTCTTACCTATAAAATCGTTGAGGGTTTTAAATTCTTTTTCATCCATCCAGTTGTTAAGCCCTTCGCATAAATCTTCAATGATGCGAAATCCGTGTGTCATCACGGCGGTGCATACCTGCACATTGGAACTACCGAGCAACATAAATTCTACCGCATCTTTCCAGGTGCTCACACCACCGATACCAGAGATGGGCACACTTGCGGTGAGCGGATCTTGCGCAATGGTGGTGAGCATTTTTAATGCAATGGGTTTTACGGCAGGGCCGCAATAGCCACCAAAAACACTTTTGCCAGCAACATAAGGATTGGGAACGAGGGTATCTAAATCGATACCAGTTACACTTTGTATGGTGTTGATTAAACTCAGCGCATTGGATCCTCCTTCTACTGCTGCACGGCCGGTGGGTACCACAGAATGCACATTGGGTGTAAGTTTTGTTATGACGGGGATGGTTGCTTTTTCCATCACCCATTCTACCACCATTTTTGCAATATGAGGATCCTGGCCCACGGCGGCGCCCATACCTCTTTCTGTCATACCATGAGGGCAACCAAAGTTGAGTTCAAAACCCATGGCACCGGCATCTTCACATTTTTTAACCAATTCGTGCCACGACTCCCGGTTGTTGTCTGCCATCAATGAAACAACCATGGCCCTGTCGGGAAATAGTTTGATGCATTCAGTAATCTCTTGCAAATTTATCTCAAGGGGTCTGTCGCTAATGAGTTCAATATTATTAAAACCCATCACCCGCTGCCCGCCATAATCAACGGCGGAATAACGGGAGGAAACATTTTTTACCTGGGTGCCCAATGTTTTCCATACAACGCCGCCCCAGCCTGCCTCAAAAGCACGGAGCACATTTATTTTTTTATCTGTGGGCGGGGCACTCGCCAGCCAAAAAGGGTTGGGCGATTTGATGCCAAGAAAGTTTGAAGATATGTCTGCCATGATGTTGTTTTTTTATTGCCACGAATGCATGAATAGCCACGAATGCACGAATGTAAGAATGTATGAATGCATGAATAGCCACGAATGCACGAATAAGACAAATGAAAAATTAAATTTTTAATAGATTACTCTTTTGTATTCCATTTTCGCTCTCGCAAAATTTACTATTAAGCCAAGCCTGCTGTCTGACACTTTTAGATAGTTTATTGTTTGAGCCATAAAATCATCGGTTATTGAAACCGCACATTTCACTTCTAAAATAATTTTATCAAAAACTACAAAGTCAGCATAAAATTTATGATTGAGTAGCTGACCTTTGTAAGACACAGCATATTCTTTTTCTCGTTCATAAAGAATATCATTTTCGCTAAACTCAAACGCTAAAGCATCCTTATACACGATCTCAGAAAATCCATGTCCAAGTTGGTTGTGCACCTCCATGCATATTCCAATAATGGAATAAGATTCTTCTTTGTAAACGAGATCGCTCATAATCTAAATTTTAGCCACGCATAACGTTTTAGCCACGAATGCACGAATGTGGTTTTAATATTTTTTTAAGCCACGAATGCACGAATAAATACAAATGGCTTTTCTGTATTTTATTTAAAATCAAATGTATTTATTCGTGCATCCGTGGCAACATATTTAAGTATGGCTGCTGCTCCGTCTTTACCGGCCTGTACCGCATCCACCACTTCTTTTCCGCCGTTTACAGCATCGCCTCCGGCAAAAACGCCTTCGAGGTTGGTAGATGTTTTTTCTTTCACCGTAATTTTTCCGTGGTTGTTTTCTAATTGATGGCTGTTTACTAATTCTTCAAAAGGCATTTGCCCCGCAGCTTTAATAACCATATCCACCTCTAATGCAAAAGTCTCTCCTGTGGGCACAGGGCTTCTTCTGCCGCTTGCATCTGGCCCGCCTAGTTGCATGGTATCGCAAATGAGCTGGGTAACTTTTCCATCTACTCCTATTATTTCTTTTGGCGAAGCCAACCAGATAATGTTGCAACCATCCATTTTAGCAATATCCAATTCATGTTGGGTGCAGGGCATTTCTTCCTGCGTTCTTCTATACAGCAATGTAACCTCTTTTGCGCCGAGGCGTTTTGCCTGGGTGGCGGCATCAATGGCCGTCATGCCCATTCCAATAACTGCTACTTTATTGCCTACTGGCAGGGCGGGATAAGGGTTCGTTCTTAATTCATAAATAAAATGGATGGCATCTACCACGCCCTCCAAATCTTCGCCGGGGATTTCGAGCTGGCGGGCAAGGCCCACACCAAATGCCAAAAAAACCGCATCGTAATTTTCTTGTAACTGCTCTATGCTAATATCTTTTCCCAAAGACTGGTTGTATTTTATTTCAATACCACCAATGGCTGTTATATAATTTACCTCGTCTTCGCAAAACTGTGGCGTCACTTTATAAGCGGCAATGCCGTAAGTCATCAAGCCACCGCCCTTATTTTCTTTTTCAAAAACCGTTACATCAATACCTTCCCTGCTTAAAGTATGGGCACAACTTAAACCCGCTGGCCCGGCGCCCACAACTGCTACACGCAAACCGTTGAAGGGTTTGCGCTCAAACAACTGCCATTTTTTTTGCATGGCAATTTCTGTGGAATAGCGTTGCAGTTTGGCAATATGAATGGGTGTTTCGTCCATTAAATTAAAAACACAGGCGCCCTCACATAATTTTTCTACCGGGCACACTTTGCTGCAACCCGCTCCCATAATATTGGAAGAGAAAATGGTATGCGCCGACCCCTTGATATTATCGGTGGTAATTTGTTTGATGAATTTGGGTACATCAATACTGGTGGGGCAACTTTTTGTACAAGGGGCATCATAGCAAAACAAACAACGGTTGGCTTCTACCAAGGCTGCATCCTGCGTTTCGAATGGCGGATGTATATCGGCAAAATTTTGTTTGTATTGTTCCGGCGTCAATCGGTTGTTGGTTATCGGCATGGTTTGATTTTGTTATTTCAATTTTTTTGATTTCTTTGAAGGCGGTAAATAATTCTTTTCATTCACTACCTTTTCACCCGTTTTTATTTCCAAAGCTTTTCTGGCATTACCAGCAATTGTCCCACCTTCTTTTGCAGATCTTTTTGGGTGTTTTGTTTTAATGATTGCTGTTGTTGACGCTTCTCCCAACATAGAAAAAATAAGCTCCAGATCACTCATATGATCCCGCAGGTTTTCTCTTTTTAACCCCTTTAATTTCTTATGATCTGATGGAATTAAACCAAAAGTAGCTTTTGAAATTTCAGCGGTTAAAATAGCGTATTCTCTTTGTTCCTTTACTTCATGATTTTTCCACTCGTCGGTTAATTCTTCCCGGATGGCAATACTTCGCATGCGCTTTTCAATCCAATCATCCGGGTATCCCTTTTGTTTGTACAAATTTCTCGTGCGCTGTGTTGCTAATTCTGGGTTTTCAATTTCTTCCAAACGTTCGTAGCCAACCTGTGCCAGCCAAAGTTTAAAAGGCTCTGCTTTTGGAGAGGGGATAGATTGAATGAGGCGCAACATGCCTTGCGCATTAGCTGATTGAACCTTTCTTTTTCGGCCATCTCCTGCGATCATTTCAACTAGGGGACAAATTGTCCCCCACTTGGTATTTAAAGAAGGATCACGTTTTTTCATTTTTTTTATGTAATCCTTTACGTCAACCGTATCAGTTAAAGCTTCTACAACATCCTGAACGGAGAAATACCATTTTTGATCCGCTTCATTAAAGACAGAACGAATTTTTTTGCTTTCAAATAATTTAATGTTGCTCATAAAATGCTTTTGTATTTTATGCTGATAAATTTACAACTCTGTTATCCTTCCATAAGTCTCCGGTCTTCTGTCTCTAAAAAATTGCCAGGTGGAGCGCACTTCCTCAATCATAACCAAATCAAAATCTGATATCAACAGTTCATCATTGTCTTCGCTGGCCTGGGCAAAGATTTGTCCACGGGGATCTACAAAATAACTGCTGCCATAAAACTTGCCGAGGTTCCAGGGTTTTTCTACGCCTACCCTGTTGATGCAGCCCATGAAATAACCATTGGCAGCAGCATGCGCCGGCTGTTCCAGTTTCCATAAATATTGTGAGAGGCCTGCAACAGTTGCAGAGGGATTGTAAACGATTTCAGCACCATTCAAGCCAAGGCATCTTGCACCATCAGGGAAGTGGCGATCGTAACAGATATACACACCCACTTTTGCATACTTTGTCTGAAACACCGGGTAACCAAGGTTGCCGGGTTTGAAGAAAAACTTTTCCCAAAAGCCACTGGTATGCGGAATATGATTTTTTCGGTATTTGCCCAGGTAGGTTCCATCGGCATCTATTACGGCGGCAGTGTTGTATAATACA
>JBBSJJ010000021.1:0-41371 GCA_038257335.1 Chitinophagales bacterium
AAAAGTCAAAAGTCAAAAGTCAAAAGGTGAAAGGTGAAAGGTGAAAGACAAAGGTGGAAGGTGAAAGGTCAAAGGTGGAAGGTGAAAGGTGAAAGGTGAAAGGTGAAAGGGTGAATGGTCAAAGGTGGAAGGTGAAAGGTGGAAGGTGACAGGTCAAAGGTGGAAGGTGAAAGGTCAAAGGTGAAAGGTCAAAGGTGAAAGGGTGAAAGGTGGAAGGTGAAAGACAAAGGTGGAAGGTGAAAGACAAAGGTGGAAGGTGAAAGGTCAAAGGTGGAAGGTCAAAGGTGGAAGGTGAAAGACAAAGGTGGAAGGGGATGATACTTTTTTACCCCCAATTGACCATTGACAACTGACCATTGACTATTGCTCATTGCCAACTGCACATTGCTCATTGCCAATTGCCCATTGCCTATTGACACATTGACCCAATGACTATTCAAAGCTGCCCGTTGCCCATTGCCTATTGACACATTGACCCAATGACTATTCAAAGTTGCCCATTGCCCTCACAGCACCTGGTAATACGGCGTTTGCCTGCAAACATTAGCTGCCACATGAGGCTTGCTGCAATAAGTTCGTTTCGCCTTTTCTACGGTTTGTATTTTTGCTTTGTCTATCACCTGGTACCAGGAAATATTTTTGGTTTTCACATCCCGTAAAGCATTTTCCATGGAGCTTTTAAAATAGAAAGAAAAAAAGGCACCCAGTTCTTCATTGCAGGAAGCCAGTTGGCCTTTTTCTGCGGCCGTCATCAAAAGCGACATACGTTTGGTATTTAAAAACAATTGCCTGCATTTTTCCAGGTTGAAATCCAACTCGGAAGCACGGGGCCTGGGGTCTGCGGCAGCCATGGGATTGGTGGCGTAAGGATCTGCATTGCAACAATCGCCCATTACAATATTCAGACGTGCATTTTTTAATTTAATCTGGTTATAAATGTCTTCCAGGTTAAGAGACTGGAGCATAAAATCTTCCTTCGTATTGGCTCTTAGGTCAAGGAAAGGAAACGGGCGATTATCTTTGGCTTTCCTAAAACCGTGACCCACATAGTAGAAGATGAGCACATCATTAAAGCCAGGTTTCAATAAGCTGATCTGCTTTTCTACATTGGCTTTGTTGTAAGTATTTCCAAAAATTTTGGTTACCTGTATTTTTAACCCGAGATAAGCCGCAAGGTTGGTAAATGTTTCGTCTATAAGATTCATGCTGTTGTTGCAGGGTACGCCGATGCTGGAGTCGTTGGTGTTGGCAACAATAAGTAAATGTATCCGTGTCATTTTTTCCAGGGCTGTTAATGCCCTTACGGAGGGATTGAAAATATTGGCGTAAAATGCATCATTCTTTTCGAAAAAAGGAAGCAGCAGTTCTTTGCTCAGGCTTTCGCTGTTGAGTAAAGTTGCAGAAAGCAAAGCCGGAGATTGCTCGCCGTGTCCGGCGGCCACTATTTTTACGAACGCAGGTTCGGCAAGTTTTGTAAGGTTATTTACTTTGAACCAAAATTCTACCGGTGGTATAGGTGTTTGTCTGTTTCCCCTGATGATGACCGGGTTGTTTGTTTTGTAAAAAAACTGCGTGGTATCTGTCTGCCCATTTTCATCTGTCACAAACTGCAGGGTGGAAGCCATTTCAACCAGCAGATTTTGCTGGTCAATGGGCGAGGTAAAGTTGATTCTCACAAAGCCCGTCCCGGTTTCGTCAGATACAAGGAAAGCATGGTACTCTTTTTTGTCGGGCCCTTGTAGCTGTTGGTATTTTAATTGGTAAATAGATTGTGCCCTTGTGTTGTTGCCCTGCACAATGAGAAATGTCAGGATAATAAGTACTGCAGATTTCATATGCTGTTATTTCGTTGTCTTAAAGATACACCGATAAACGATTATCTTTTTTGTTTTTGATGCTGGTTGCAAAGTAAGCTAAGGCCCATACACTACATTTGCCTGCTGCTTATTTTTTTCCTAACTTAAAAATTATTTCCTCGTATCAGGATACTTCTTATGCAGCAAGGTTGTACAAAAGCAATTTCATGAAAAAATTATGTTGTTTAATATTTACTGTTTTTTTTATGTTGGCAGCGCAGGCGCAAAAATACAGGGCAGATAGTCTTGGTTTGCTGCTGGGCAAAGAATTGGTGGACTCCAATATTGTAAAATACAAATGGTTGCTGGCCGATGCCATCAGTGTTTACAATACTGATTCGGCGCTGTTATTATCGCAGGAAGCTTACTCCACAGCCAGCAAGATAGCGTACCTGGAAGGGCAATCAAGATCGCTGGGTATTATTGCCAATGTGTTTATCAAGATTGGCAATTACCCGCAGGCACTGGAATATTACCTACGCAAACTAAAAATAGAGGAAAAGCGCAACCACCCCAGGAACCTTGCCAGTGTAAACATCAACCTGGCTATTGTGTATGTGTACCAGGAACAATATCAAAATGCCCTTGCTTATTATTATGTGGCAGACTCCATCATAAGAGCCAATAACCTGCAAGACATCCAATATCATATTGCCCTTAACCTGGGCGATGTGTACGACAGACTAAACCGATCGGATTCAGCTTTCATGTATTTTAACCGGTCACTCAGCCTTGCGCTAGCCCTGGAGGAAAAAGATCTTATTGGTGCTTCCATGGTAGGGCTTGGGCACAGTTATTTTAAACTGGGCGGTACTTCCCTGGCAAAAATATATTATAAAGAGGCTTTGATAAACCTGGAAGCTGCCGCAGACGAAGACCTGATGTGCGAGGCTGCCCTGGGACTGGCAAAATTATACGAGCAGGTGGGCATGCCAGACTCGGCGCAATACTTCGCCAACTTTTCTCTGCACCTGGCTATTAAAGATGGCTTCCAATCCCGTCAACTAGATGCCGTGAAATTTTTAACCACGCACTTTAATAAAATGAATGTTACTGACAGTGCTTACCGATACCTGCAGTTGGCGCAGGTTTTAAAGGATTCTATCAGCAGCAAAGAGCGCATCCGGCAGTCGCAGATACTTTCCAGCAACGAAAATATACGGCAACAGGCAATGGCGGAAATTAGAAAAAAGGCAGCGGAAGAAAGGAGCAAGCAATTGCAACTGCTGTTCATTGGGATGTTTATTCCTGGCTTCTTTTTGATTACACTTTTCTTAAGTCGCATCAAGATCCATGTGAAGTTCATCAAATCGGCAGGTATTATTTCGCTGCTGATATTGTTTGAATACCTTACTATTTTGTTGCACCCCCGTGTGGTGGAAATAGCACATCACAAACCTATTTTTGAATTACTCATATTTGTGTGCATTGCGGCTTTATTAATTCCTGCCCACCATAGGATAGAGCATTGGCTCATCTCAAAACTAACAACACAGGGCAAGCACAAAGAAGGGATCATACAACCCAAGATCGCAAAAATGACCATAAAAAAACCTTCCTGAAGTTGATCTTATCAACTGCAGGAAGGTTGCTGTCAGGTTTGGATGCCGTATTAGTTGGTAGTCTTCACGGGCATAGAGGCTGCACTGTCCATTCTCATAGTGTCTGGCATGGTCGTCATAACAGTATCTATCATGGTAGATTCTGTTACAGTTTCTACTTTCTTTTCTCCGTCATTACAACTTGTGAATACCACAGAAAAGATTAGCGCACAGGCAAACATCCCGGCAAAGGCAACATTTAATTTTTTCATTTTCATTTGTTCTTGGTTTAGGGCGTAATAGTACAATATTATTCTTTTAATTCATTTGAATTGGCAAAAAAATTTCAAAGCTCATTTTGCAGGCGGCGGATTAAAGCAGGTTTGGCCAGCGTGACTGCATTCAACAAAGCTTTTTTTTCTTTGCTTAAAAGAACTGTACTTTCAAGCCATGAACATAGCATTTTTTTCTACCCAGCCATACGATCAACAATCCTTTGAGCAGCAAGAAAGGGAGCATACCATTAAGTTTTTGCATGCCAGCCTTAACGAACAAACCGTTAACCTGGCAAAGGATTGTGAAGCAGTATGTGTTTTTGTAAATGACCAACTGAATGCCAATGTAATAAAAGCACTGGCAGGGCTGGGTGTAAAAGTTATTGCGTTGCGTTGTGCGGGTTTCAACAATGTAGATGTAAAAGTTGCCCGGGAACATAACCTTAAGCTTGTGAGAGTGCCGGCCTATTCCCCCCATGCGGTGGCAGAGCATGCACTCGCTCTGATCATGACACTTAACCGCAAAACGCACAAGGCTTACAACAGGGTAAGAGAAGGAAACTTTTCTTTAGATAGGCTTACGGGCTTTGATCTTTTTGGTAAAACTGTAGGTGTGATAGGAACCGGAAAAATAGGGGCGTGTTTTGCAAAAATAATGTTGGGCATGGGTTGCCACCTGCTTGCTCATGATATTTTTGAAGACAAAGCGCTCCAGGATGCTGGCGTGCAATATGTGTCTATTTCCGAAGTTTTACAGCAGGCAGACATCGTAAGCCTTCATTGTCCGCTCACTACCGAAACTACGCACCTGATCAATAAGGATAGTTTGCAAACCATGAAGAGAGGCGCTATGCTCATCAACACCAGCCGCGGAGCCCTGGTAGATACCAGGGATGTGATTCAATCGCTCAAGACCGGCCAGTTGGGTTATGTTGGCATTGATGTGTATGAACAAGAAGCGCAGTTATTTTTTCACGATCTCAGTGAAAATATAATCCAGGACGATGTCATTCTGCGCTTATTAAGTTTTCCCAATGTGTTGATCACTTCGCACCAGGCTTTTTTAACAGAAGAAGCTCTTATGGAAATCGCCAGGGTGACTTTGCAAAACATCAGCGATTTTGAGCAGGGCCGTTCGCTGGAAAATGAAGTGTGATTTGGTGGTGAATGGTGAATTGGGAATGGTTGATTGTGGAGGGTGAATTGTGGATGGTGAAAAATTAATTCAACCATGTTCGGGTAATCTTTTTTTCGAATAGTAAAAATCATGCATTGCTATTAAAATGAACAATGCAACTCAACACTGAAAAACTGCTTCAATTTCAGGCCGAAGGTTATAGTGTCTCACAAAGATTTTTCATACTGCAGAGATGGTAAACAGCGCTGTTGCTTCCAGCCGGGACGCCACTATGATTTGTGTGTTGCCGGCATGCGGGAGAAAAAGTTCATAAGCAATTTGTGAAGTATTGTTGCTGCGGGATAAATGAGACAAAAGCAGGTGAGTCATAAACGGTGGGCGATGGGCCTTGAATAATTCTACTGCCTGCGAATTGGATAAATGCCCCAGGCCGCCACGGATGCGGTTCTTGAGGATGTCGGCATAAGGGCCGTTCTCCAGCATTGTTTCGTCGTAATTGGATTCTAAAAATGCCGCATGGCACTTTTTAAAATAATGGATGGTATCATCGCACACTATGCCATGATCGGTAAATACACCCACCGTAACGCCCCCGCTGCTAATAACAAAACTGTGCGGATCGCTGGCATCATGGCATTTATGAAAGGCAGTTACCTGTATATCTCCAACGGCAATGGGCTGGTGCGCCTCAAAAGTGTTAGCCAGGTGACGGATAAGCCGGGGACCATGCCGGGCGGTTTCACTGCTGATGTAAACCGGCAGTGAATATTTGTTGGCCAATGTTGAAACGCCTCTTGTATGATCTGTGTGTTCGTGGCTTACAAAGATGGCTTTTACCTTTCTGATAGACAAGCCAAGAAGGGCAAGGCGTTTTTCTACAGCCGTACAGGAAATGCCCACGTCTATTAAAACAGCTTCCTTTTGGTTGCCCACATAGTAGCAGTTTCCGTTACTACCCGAATTGATGGCCGTTATGTATAATGACATGAGGCTGCAAAGAAAACATTTTTAGGGGATACTGAGCGCCCTTCCCCCGGCAACATCCTTTTGAGCAGGATGTTGCAATCATTCTCCGGTTCCGATTTACCGGGCCGGGTTAGGCAGCGTTGTACCTTCTTGGTACAAAACTTCTTTTCTGCCGCTGAATATTCCATAAATCTGCAGCAGTGAAGGATTTTATTTCCTTGCTTACAAATGCGATCGTTTCATTTACCACGGTTGTTAGATGGGTAGAATCGGCTTTGCTTAATGTAGAAATTGAGCTTTTGGTTTGTGTGTTCATGATTGTGTTTTTAATTTTTTAAAGTTTAAGTTGTTTATCTACTTTGATAAAACAAAGATAGGGTATAGGATTGTACTATGCAATACAAAGTAGTATGTTATCGTAAAGTAATTGCCATTTAATAGTACTGTTTGATTGTGTAATTAATTGATATAGAATGGTCTGTGCAAAATTATTTTGCATTTATACCTGGGTTTGAAAGATTTATGAGCGGTAACTAAGGCTGGCGAATGGAGGATTGAACGAAGTTCCTCTACGAAATAAACGCTCTGTGTAATCTTTAAATCCGTTTTAGAGCCCCGGGCAGGGGCTTGTTGGAAGCAATCCAACCATTTTCGATATATCGTTTTTTCTTCAGGTAAGAATTTGCCCATTTATCAATAATAAAGGAGAACTTTTGGATTCATTGTGCGAGGCATAGGATTTGCATATTAGCAGGTTATGAAAAAAACCCTCCTCATCAGTAGCTTACTGATAGTTACCATGCTTTCCTGCAAATCGAAAAAAAACGAGTCTGGATCGTCCAGATCGTCTGACGATGACACTAAGAAAGAAAAGAAAATCTCTAAAAGAGATTACGGAATCAACACCAGCAATGCTTACAACGATTTATTTTTTGACAGCATGCTATTGGCAAAATTTATAAGCCAGCCGGATATAGAACCAAAGATAGCCAGGCGTATGATTGGATTTTACAATGTTCGCAATTACCAGTTTGCCTGGTTCTCAAAGGGTGGGCTTACTGAGCAAGCACGAGGTTTCTGGAACATGCACAACTACCAAACGAATTACCGAAACGATACAGCTTTGCAAAATAAAGCGCTTGAGAAAAGTATGGCTGGTTATACTGAAGCAGAAGATGGCTTTACCGTTACTGCTGACAATAAAAATATTCTTGAAACAGAATTTATGCTTACCAAGCATTTTATCATTCACACCCTTAATAATATTGAAGATGGTTACATTAAGCGGAAAGAGATGGAACGCTTCATTCCCAGTAGAAAGGAAGATGCCCTGAAGTTGGCCGATTCCCTCCTTAACAAAAAACACAAAGACGGCAGATATTACGAGGATGTGAATACCTCTTACAAATTGTTGAAGAATCAACTAAAAAATTATTATGCCATTGCACAAAGCGGCGGTTGGCCTGCTATCACGTTCACGGCAAAGTCACTAAAAAAAGGGATGACGTCGCCCGATGTGTTAGTTCTAAAAAAGCGTTTACAAATAACTGGAGATATGCCCATAGATACTCTGAACGTTTTTGACACTTCGCTGCAGCAAGGCATTAAAAATTTCCAGGTTAGATTGGGCTACGCACCTACCGGAACATTGACTGAGGGACAAATTAAAGATCTGAATGTGCCGGTAGGCGATCGCATCAAGCAGTTGTTGTTGAACATGGGTCGCATGCAATGGGTCATTAATGAACCGAGCGGGCCCATGATAGTGGTGAACATACCAGAATTTATTTTGCATGTAAAAGATGGCAAAACAAGGATATTTGACATGAATGTAGTGGTGGGTAAAGAAGGGCATAACACCATGATGTTTACTGGCGACCTTAACCAGGTGGTGTTCAGTCCTTATTGGAACATCCCCCCGAGCATTGTGAAGAAGGAAATTTTACCAGCCATGGAATCCAATCCGAATTACCTGGCTTCGCACAATATGGAAATTAATGGAAATGATGGCGGCCTGCCTTCCATCAGGCAATTGCCGGGCGCAGGAAATTCACTGGGTAAAGTGAAATTTCTTTTCCCCAATAGTTTCAATATATATTTTCATGACACTCCTGCAAAAAGTCTGTTTGGCAAAGATAAAAGGGCGTACAGCCACGGCTGTATTCGCCTTAGTGATCCTGCTAAGATGGCCAATTACTTGTTAGAAGGCGATGCGGCCTGGACGCCCGGTAAAATAGATGAAGCCATGAATAGTGGCGACGAACAGTATGTAAAACTCAAAAAGCCGGTACCCGTTTTAATTACTTATTACACGGCCTGGGTAGATGACAATGGCCTGCTGCACTTTGCCGATGATATTTATGGACACGATAAGAATGTGATGACAAAAATGTTTAGCAACTAGGGTTATGGTATAATAATATGAGGGTTCTGGTCTTGAATGGTGAATGGTGAAAAAGGTGAAAGGTGAAAGGTGAAAGGTGAAAGGTGAAAAGGTAAAAGGTGAAAGGTCTAAAGGTGAAAGGTGAAAAGCCGAAGGTGAAAGAGGAAAGGCGATGGCTAAAGGTCTGTCGGGGCAGGCATTGCCTTTTGCCTTTTGAATTTTGACTTTTGACCATTGCCCCCCTACATTCTGTCGGGGCAGGCATTGACCATTGCCGATTGACAATTCACAATTGACCATTCAACGTCGTTTAATTAAGGTATTTGCTCCATAGGAGCACCCTGTTTATAGAACCCTCAACATGAATGATTTTTTTTAAACTCCGTAGGAGTTTCCTAAGCACAGGAAGCACCTACGGAGCTATTAATGCAATTATAGCCGGACCATCCTATAAACAGGCAGCTCCGTTGGCGCCTAAGTCAACGACATTGATTGATCATTGCCCACTGCCCATTGCCCATTGCCCATTGCCCGCTGCCCACTGCCCATGCCCCTGCCCATGCCCCTGCCCATGCCCATTGCCTATTGCCCATTGCCCATTGCCCATTGCCCACCATCATTTCTTGCTGATTCTAAAGAGTACGCCAGCATCTGAAACAGCATATAATTTTCCATCCTGCTCTGCCACATCCCTGATGCGTTCTTTTTCGTTGGCCAGCAAACGTTCTTCACCCACCACTTTATTATTTTCTATCACCAGCCTGGCTATGTGCATGCTACTGAGTCCGCCAATAAATAAATTATTTTTCCATTCTGGTATGGCATTGCCTGTATAGAAAGTCATACCGCTTGGCGAGAGTACAGGGTCCCAATAGTACACTGGTTGTTCCATGCCCGCCTGCTTTTGAATAGCGCTGCCTACTTTACCGCCATTGTATTCCAGGCCGTAAGTAATGGTGGGCCAGCCATAGTTTTTTCCTGGCTTAATAATATTTAACTCATCGCCCCCACGAGGGCCAAATTCGCTTTCCCATAAATCTCCTGTAACGGGGTGAAAGTCTAATCCCTGTGGGTTCCTGTGTCCATACGAATAGATTTCTGGCATCGCATCCTGTTGGTTTATAAAAGGATTGCCCGGTGCAGGTTTACCCTCGGTTGTAATTCTAAATATTTTGCCAAGGCCAGAATTGAGCCACTGCGCCTGTTTCCGGCCTTCCAATATTGATTTTTCTCCCGTAGACACAAAGAGTAGCCCCTCTTTGTCGAACAATAAGCGTGAGCCATAATGCATCTTGCTTTTAAGGCCTGGTGTTGCTCTGAAAATTACGGTGGCATCTTTGATAATGCCTGCCTCCAAATCTACCGCACCCTTGGCTACGGCAGTTAAATTACCGCCACTGGTTTCCTCGGCGTAGCTCCAATAAATCAGTTGGTTTTGCGCAAATGAGGGGTCCAGGGCTACATCCAGCAAACCACCTTGGCCACCATCGTCAACTTTAGGTAAGCCTGTTATTTTTTTGATCAGCGTTCCGTTACCGGAAAACAACTGCATAAAGCCTCCCTTGTCTGTGATCAACAATTTGTTGCCGGGTAGTGGTATCACTGCCCATGGCCGGCCAATGTTGCTGGCAATTCTTTCTACGGTGTATGGGGTGCTTGTTTTTACGCCCCTTATCCTTGTCTGCCCCACAAAGGCGGGTGGATAATCAGTGTTCGCCCGGCCGGTTTCTACCGGCCTGTTGGTAGTGTCTGTTGTTGTGGAGTTTGGCTCCGTTTTTTTTGTTGTGTTGTTGGCGGAGCAACCAAATGTTGCAATGGCCAGCATAGACAGCGGTAGGTAAAAGAATTTGTTCAGTTGCATAGAAATATATTTTAAGATTTATTAAGGCTACTAAAGTTGGAGTACCAGCTAAACAAAATTAAACTTTAAAAGTTTTGTTCATGGGCATACCTACACTTGCAATATCCCGGTTTTGAATTCCTCTATTACCGGGTTCTGGTTGGCAGCTTTAATTCCTTCACTTATCAGCATCCTGGTGTCACCAGGGTTTATGATGGCATCTACCCAAAGCCTGGCCGCCGCATATTCTGGTTTGGTTTGGCGTGTATAGTTATCCGTTATCTTATCTAGAATGTTTTTTTCTGCTTCGGCAGTTACTTCCATCCCTTTGGACTTCATGCCTGCCACCTGTATTTGCAACATCGTTTTAGCAGCTTGCTCGCCACCCATCACTGCAATTTTTGCGGTAGGCCATGCATAAATAAATCGTGGATCGTAGGCCTTACCGCACATAGCATAATTGCCTGCGCCATAACTGTTGCCAATGATAATGGTTATTTTAGGAACCACCGAATTGGCCACTGCATTCACCAGTTTGGCACCATCTTTTATAATGCCGCTGTGTTCGCTGCGGCTGCCCACCATAAAGCCGGTAACATCCTGCAAAAAAATAAGGGGAATTTTTTTCTGGTTGCAGTTCATGATAAAGCGGGCAGCTTTGTCGGCACTGTCATTATAGATAACACCGCCTAATTGCATTTCGCCTTTTTTGCTTTTCACAATCAGGCGCTGGTTGGCAACTATGCCCACTGCCCAGCCGTCAACCCTGGCATAACCGCACACGATCGTTTTGCCATAATCTGCTTTAAACTCGTCAAAACTATCGGCATCTACCAGGCAGTCTATTAAATGCAACATGTCGTAGGGTTTGCTGTTGCCCTCGCTCATAATCGTATACAGCTCACCGCTATTAAGGCGTGGGGGCACAGCTTTGATCCTGCTAAAGCCGGCGCTGGCAGGTGCACCCAGTTTGCTCATGATACTCTTCACCCGCTCCAGGCATTCTTCTTCTGTTTTAAATTTATAATCGGCTATGCCGGAAATTTCTGTATGGGTAACGGCCCCACCCAATGTTTCTCCATCCATATCTTCACCAATGGCAGCCTTCACAAGGTAAGGTCCTGCCAGGTAGATAGAACCAGCACCTTCTACCATGATGGTTTCATCGCTCATAATAGGCAGGTAAGCGCCACCAGCTACGCAGGCACCTGTAACCACGGCTATTTGTGTGATGCCCATGGCGCTCATGCGGGCATTATTTCTAAAAATGCGTCCAAAGTTTTCTTTGTCAGGAAAAATCTCGTCTTGCATGGGCAGGTAAACACCGGCACTGTCTACGATGTAAATAATGGGCAAGTGGTTTTCCATGGCTATCTCCTGCATGCGCAGATTTTTTTTGCCCGTAATAGGAAACCAGGCGCCGGCTTTGACGGTTTGATCGTTGGCCACAACAATGCATTGCCTGCCACTTACATAACCAACACCACTCACCGTTCCGCCGGCGGGGCAGCCGCCTTGCTCTTCGTACATTTCGTAACCCGCAAAAGCGCCGATCTCAATAAATGGGCTGCCCTCGTCCAGCAGAAAAGCAATGCGTTCCCTGGCAACGAGTTTGTTTTTTTCTTTTTGCTTTTCTGCTGCTTTATTACCGCCGCCTTCGTATATTTTTTCCAGTTTTTGCCGCACCTGGCTCCAGGCCATTTTCAATGCATCTTCATTTTTGTTTGCTGTTATGTTCATACAGTATGTTTTTTTTGATTGGCAGCTCTCATTCGTTTAGGCCCATACCATAGCCAAAAGCCTGTTATGGTAAACACCAATAATGCCAGGCCCATGATGCTTGTATAGATGAGTTTTATTTGCCCGCCAGGGGTTTTAAAATAAATATCTAAGATAGATCCGTCGTGTACTTTTTCGATGAAGTCGCTGCGCCTTTTATCGATGTTTAATAACTGGCCGGTGGCGCCATCTAGTTGAAGGCCGATAAAATCTTGTTCAAACACAAATTTAGCTACGCCTTTTTCTGGCCGAAGGTCTATTCTTTCCAGTTTTAAAGAAGCTGTGGCAGATACAGAATCCTGCAAATAACGAACAGCTATTTTGTGAAGGCTATCTACACTTAACCAGCCTTTCAAATTGTTAGAAGTTCCCTGGTAAGTTTTGGGTAGCAAATAATTTCCGCTGTTTTTTTTCCAACCCAGCAACAAGCCGGTAACAGCAATCACAAAAAAGAATATAAAAAGAAATGCACCGGTAGTACGATGAACTTTTCTAAAGGAGCGGAGAATGGCAGCCTGGTATTTTCTTTTAGAATTTTCCATAAAGCGAGCAACCTGTGCGCAAGAAACAAGCTGCATCTATTTTTTTACCCCCCGAAGATAGTAAATAGCTTTTGCACGCCCTTTGGTCAGATTGGCTGAATTGTTTTATTACTAAATCAGGCAAAAACTTATCAAATATTTTTCCTCAAGCTATCAGGGGTAGAGATGGGTTATGCTATTTTTTCGAAGGGAAATGTTGAACAGTAGCAGCCCGATAAACAGTACGAGAGCCGCAAACAGCAAGGCTTCATTCAGGTAAGGTATAAGCATGCCCGTAATAGCAGTGAGGCCCTGCGTCATCAGTAGCAATTCATTTAAGAAAATACCGCCTACAAAAATGGCAATGCCTCTAAAGCTTGCACGGGCAGTGCCAACGATGTTGGAGGAAATCATGTAGCCGAGTAAAAATAAGGTTATCACGCCCAGCAGTACCAGATGCAGGTATCCAATTACAATTGGCCTGAAACCGAATGCTAGTTTACTTAACGAAGGAATGACAGAGAATTGTTGCAGGATTATTTTGATGCTACAGGCTATTACACTTAGTTTTAAGATCCAGCCGCTGCTGCGTAAAAAATTTTCCCTGAGGGCCGTCTTCTGCTGTAGCAATAATTTTACAAAGAGTATCCAGCCTGCAGATTGTACCACGGAAGCAATTACTACCATGCCATAAATGAATGGATTAATAGCCGCCCAGAGAACAGAGAGTAAATAAGCGGGAATGCAGGAAGCAGCCATCAACCAAAAAATGGCATTGCCGCCCCGCACTTTGTGTAATTTGGCGGCATATATAAACAGGCCCATGCAGGCAAAAAAGAACCAGCCGTTGTATTGAAAATGTAAAAAATAATAGACTGAGCCTAAATATAATTTTTGATTAACCAGTTTTAGTGCCATGAAGGTTGCCAGGCTAAAGGCTCCGAGAGATGATATTACATTAAAGACCAGGGAAGCTTTTAACCAGCGGTGGGTGCTGCCGCCGCCCGTAATGCGATTTAAATCTTTCCAATAATTGACAGCAAAAATGAACGCTACCATAATAGACAGCGTGGAAAAACTAATTGAAAAGAAAGCATACCCTTGTATTATAAAGCTAACCAGCATTCCATAAGCGCAGATCACATTAAGCCACAGCAGGTACTGGTACTTTTTAAATGCATTTTGTAGTTGTTGTTTTTGAAGATAGTAAACGAGCAGAACCAGCAACGCCTGCGTAACCCAGCCCGTAAACGCAAAATGAGAATGGCTGTGCAACAAATTTTTTTGATCTATAAAGGGGAGAGAGAAAGAAATTTTGTATCTCATCAACACACCCAATACCGAAACAAGGAGCAAGTTAAAAAAGCAAAAACGTATCCATCTGTATAAACTCATAAGTGCAGTTTGTGCAAAGTACAAGCAGGATTGTAAGAGAGGTTATGACTTCAATCATATACACAAAACACTTTGCCTTTGGTAATCAGCAGTTCGCCATCGTCGTGCATGTGCCGCATGGTACGAATCACCGTTTCTACTCTCAGGCCGGTCATGCCGGCAATTTGCTGGCGGGTAAGTTTTAACTGGCTACAATCCTGGCAAATATTTTTTTTGTGTTTTTTAAGGTAGTGCAGCAAGGTAGCAATGCAAATGTGAGGGTTTTGGCAGGATATCGTTTTTAGTAACAGTAACTTAAAACGCACTTGTTCTGCCAGCAGGCGGGTAAATTTAAAATGCAGTTGTGGAGAGTCTCTTAACAGGTCAAGGAAAACTGGTTTGTGCAGTCTAAGCACAATGGAATCCTTCTCTGCTACAGCGCTTGCTGCATAAGGTTCGTCATCAAACAGCGGCATAATTCCAAAACTTTCTCCAGGTTCTACGATGGTGTGAATAAATTCTTTGCCGTCTTCATCAACATTTATCCACTTCACCAACCCACTTTCCAGCTGGTAGTAAAAACTACAATGATTGCCCTCGGTAAAAATAGTCTCCCCCTGCGCTACTTTTTTATAGGTAGCACCCCAGGCAAGCAATAAATCTATATCTACCGGCATATCAAATATTTGATAACAAAACTGCCAACAATTGCGCCGCCAGCCCATGATTGTTGCCTCAAAAAACATGATTGTAGTCATGTTTTTTACTAACCTAAAAGCAGGATGCAGGCCTGTATTGAGTTTAGCAATAACAGCGTTTCGTAAAGGCAATGGTATGATTGAACGCATAAAAGATGAAGCCTTGCATTTGTAACCTTGTGTTCCATTTAAAAACAACTAAAATTTACGTTATGAAAAAATCCCTTCTTGTTGCAACAGTTCTCTTTACATCTGTCTTAATGGCCTGCGGTGGCGGAGAAGATAAGAAAGTAGAAACAACCACCACGAACAATACGACTTCAGGTGCACCTGCTTCAGCCTCGGAGAATCCATCCTACGACCCGGTGAGGGGAGAGGGTAAATTTAAAGATGTACAAATTGCAGCAACGCTGGATAATACCATGGCAGCTGCCGGCGAAAAAGTGTTCAGTGTAAAATGTGCGAGTTGCCATAAACTTACCGACGAAAAACTTGTAGGCCCGGGCTTTACCGGCGTTACCGACCGGCATACAGCAGATTGGATTATGAATTTTGCTACCAACCCCGATCCTATGATAGACAAAGATCCTAAAGCCCAGGCGATGCTGGAACTGTGTTTGGTGCGCATGCCCAACCAAAACCTAACCGACGAAGACGCCAGGAATGTATATGAGTTTATGCGCAAAAACGATGGCGTAAAGTAAAAGGAGAGGATGCTTTGGCGTCCCTTTTAAAGACAAAACCCATACATGACGATAAAATCATGTATAACCATAACCAAAAAACATGAAAAAAAATACAGTTGTTGCAATGGCAGTGTCCATTGCAATGTTTGCCGGGCTAGAATCCTGCAAACCAAAAAATGTAGGTTCCGCTGTTAGCGGAGATGCGGCTGCCAAAACTTATGTGGCTCCCGGAAAATATGATGAGTACTATAATTTTGTATCAGGTGGTTTTAGTGGCCAGTTATCGGTTTACGGAATTCCAAGTGGCAGGTTGCTTCGGGTGATCCCGGTATTTTCGGTAGATCCTGAAAAAGGTTGGGGTTACAGCGAAGAGACCAAACCAATGCTTAACACCTCTCATGGCGAAGTACCCTGGGATGATTTGCACCACGTTTCTATGTCGCAAACCAATGGTGAAATTGATGGCCGCTGGGTTTTTGCGAATGGGAATAATACACCCCGTGTTGCCCGTATTGACCTCACCACCTTCCGTACTACGGAAATTTTAGAATTGCCCAACAGTGGTGGCAATCACTCTTCTCCTTTTATCACAGAGAACTCTGAATACATTGTAGCAGGCACCAGGTTCAGCGTGCCACCCGATGATAAGAACGGCGATGTGCCTATCAACACGTACAAAGAAAATTTCAAAGGAACCATCAGTTTCATCAGCATCGATAAAGACAATGGTAACATGGATGTTGCGTTTCAATTGCAAGGCCCGGGTGTAAACTTTGATCTTAGCCATGCAGGAAAAGCTAAGTCTCATGGTTGGTTCTTCTTTAGTTGTTACAACACAGAGCTGGCCAATACCTTGCTAGAGGTAAATGCTTCCAAGCGTGACAAAGATTTTATAATGGCTGTAAATTGGAAAAAAGCCGAGGAGCTCATCAAAGCAGGTAAAGGCCGTAAGCAGGCTGTAAAGTATGCCAGCAACCGTTTCGACGAGAAAACCCATACAGCTACTTCTACCATTAAAACGGAAGTAACGGTGCTGGATATACGAGATTTTCCGGAATTGGCTTACATGATTCCCTGCCCTAAATCGCCACATGGTTGCGACGTGGATCCTACCGGCGAATACATAGTAGGTAGTGGCAAACTGGCCGCATTGATTCCGGTGTTTAGTTTCGACAAGATTCAAAAAGCCATTGCCGATAAAGCATTTGAAGGTGACTACCAGGGCATACCCGTCATAAAATACGAAGCTGCTTTGTATGGCGAAGTAAAGAAGCCTGGCCTTGGTCCTTTACACACAGAGTTTGATGACAAGGGTAATGCCTACACTTCTATGTTTGTATCAAGCGAAGTAGTAAAATGGAATGTAAAAGATTTGAAAGTTTTGGATAGAGCACCTACTTATTATTCTGTAGGTCACCTGAGCATTCCTGGTGGGGATTCACGCAAACCAACCGGCAAATACCTAACTGTTTATAACAAGATTACCAAAGACAGGTTCTTGCCAACCGGTCCGGAACTGTCTCAAAGTGCCCAGCTCTATGATATCAGTGGAGATAAAATGCAGCTGATCCTGGATTATCCAACTATTGGAGAACCGCATTACGCCCAGGCAGTAGCAGCGAGCGTAGTTAAAGACAGGTCCATTAAGTTCTTTAAAATAGAGCAAAACAATCACCCATATGCAGCCAAGGGCGAAGGCGAAGCCAAAGTAGTAAGGGAAGGAAACAAAGTGCATGTTTACCTAACACTCATTCGTTCTCATCTTACTCCAGATAATATCGAAGGAGTAAGGGTAGGAGATGAGGTTTATTTTCACACGACCAACCTGGAGCAGGATTGGGATGTGCCCCATGGCTTTGCCATTAAAGGTGCACTTAATGCAGAACTATTGGTGATGCCGGGTGAAACCACAACGCTAAAATGGATTCCTTTAAAACCAGGTATGTACCCCATGTATTGTACCGATTTCTGTAGTGCCTTGCACCAGGAAATGTCTGGCTATGTAAGGGTATCGCCGGCCGGCAGTAATGTACCGTTGAGTTTTAGTACGGGTACCAATATGCCAAAATCAGATAGCGCAGCAAAGCCTAAGGCAGATACTTCCAAAAAATAGCCCGTAAGAAGGGAGTTGTAAAACCGGGGGTGATCACCTCTATTTTACAGCTCTCTTTTTTTAAATTGAATGTTATGACAAAGAAAATAACTACTCTTAGCCGTGTGGTAATCATTGTTTGCGGGCTAGGCCTGCTGGCAGTACTTTATTTTCCCATCTGGCAAATAGACCTGATGGCACCACAGTATCCCGAAGGATTGAAGCTTTTGATTCATGCAGATAAACTTGCGGGCAACGTGGATATTATCAACGGGTTGAATCATTACATTGGTATGAAAACTTTACACGCCGATGATTTTGCAGAGTTCAAAGTATTACCCGGCATCATTGTATTTTTTGCAATAGCTTTTGTTGCCGTGGGCATTATAGGAAAAAGAAAGTGGGCAAATGTTTTATTGGGTTTGTTTGTGGCATTTGGCGTATTAGCCATGGTAGATTTCTGGAGATGGGAGTACGACTATGGTCATAACCTGGACCCCAATGCAGCCATCATTGTACCCGGTATGGCTTACCAGCCGCCGCTGATAGGATTTAAACAATTATTGAATTTTGGGGCTTACTCTGTTCCCGACACAGGGGGATGGATTTTTGTTGGGGCAGGTGTGCTGCTGCTGGCCGTTGTTGTGTACGAATGGCGGAGAAACAAAAGGGCCTCATCCGCAATAGGTATACAAATGCTAATGGTTGGTATGCTAACGGTAACGCTTGGCAGCTGCAGTACAGACCCGCAACCTCTTCGCCTGGGGCAGGATAACTGCGATCAATGCAAGATGACCATCAGCGACCAAAGATTTGGCGCCGAGATTGTGAGTAAAAAAGGAAAAGTTTTTAAGTTCGACGACAGTCATTGTGTGTTGGCTTACTTGAACGAAAAAAAAATTGACAAAGACCAGGTAGCGGGTGTTTACTTCACGCACTTTTTAGCCCCACATGAATTGTTGAAAGCAGAGCAAACGTATTTTTTGCAAAGCCCGGCCTTAAAAAGCCCTATGAATGGTAATGTAGCTGCTTTTGCCAATGAAGATAGCCTGCATGCTATGATCAGCCAATATTACGGTAACAAAATATCCTGGGAGGATTTGCAGAAGTGAGGCTGCTTCTCACCATACTTATTCTTATGAGCTACGGCCCAGCCTTTGCTAATACGATAACAGTGGGGCCTGGCAAAACCTACCCCAGCATAACCCTCGCATTAGCGGCGGCGGCACAAGGAGATACCATTTTGGTTTCTGCCGGTACATACCGGGAAAGGAATATCATAATAACCAAAACCATTGTATTAAGAGGTTTGAACTACCCGGTGTTAGATGGCGAACATAAATACCAAATCATTTCTATCAAAGCAAATGGCGTGATAGTAGATGGTTTTAAGATTGTGCACTCCGGCATTTCCAGCATGGAAGACCTGAGCGGAATTAGAGTGTACGACAGCCGGGACGTAGTGATTAAAAATAACAAACTGGAAGATACTTTCTTTGGCATATTTACAGAGAACGTTCTCAATTGCAGCATAGAAAACAATCAGCTAAGATCGTTCAGCGTAGAAGAACAACAAAGTGGCAATGGCATTCATTGCTGGAAGAGCGACAGCATGCGCATCATTGGCAATACCATTACCGGCCACCGGGACGGTATTTATTTTGAGTTCGTAAAAAATTCTATCATCTGGCGAAACGTGTCGGAAAACAATCTCCGTTATGGACTGCACTTTATGTTTTCTAATGATGACAGTTACATCAGCAATGTATTTACCAACAATGGATCGGGAGTATCTGTGATGTTTAGCAACCGGATAAAAATGTTCAATAATTTCTTTGAAGAAAACTGGGGTGATGCTTCGCACGGCATTTTGCTAAAAGAAATATCTGACGGCTACATGCAGGGCAATTATTTTTCTAAAAATACGAGTGGTATTTTCATGGAAGGGGCCAACCGGATTTTTATGTCGTACAACAGCTTTGAAAATAATGGCTGGGCCCTAAAGATCCAGGCAAGTTGCATGGATGTGGTGTTAGAAAACAACAATTTTACCGGTAACACTTTTGACGTGGGCACCAACGGCTCATTGGTGCAAAATACTTTCAACAATAACTATTGGGATAAATATGAAGGATACGATTTAAACAAAGATAAGGTAGGCGACATCCCTTATCGCCCGGTGAGTATGTATTCTATGATCGTAGAAAAATATCCCTCGGCCATGGTTTTGTTTAGAAGTGTGATTACTTCGTTATTAGATAAAACCGAGAAAATATTACCCAGCCTCACACCGGAAAATTTGAAAGACAATACGCCGCTAATGAAGAGAGCTTTTTAATAGCGTCAGGTGTCGTAAGTCATTGAGTCAATAAGGCAATAGGTCAATATTTTCCAGATAATTAAGCAGTCAACAAAAAGTGAAAACAACAAAAGGAATTCAAATGATGTTCAAAGATTTCCTGATAAAGGAATGTAGCATTGACCTAATGACTATTGACTAGTGACCCATCGTAACTCACGAAATATAATTAACGACTATGATTATTGCAAACAATGTGAGCAAGCAGTTTGGGAAGTTAAAGGCGCTGGACAATGTGTCTGCTACCTGCAATAGGGGTGAGTGTATCGCACTGATAGGCCCCAATGGTAGCGGAAAAACAACGCTCATCAAATCTATACTCGGTATGGTAGTGCCAGACAGTGGGTTTATAACCTTCCAGGGTAAAAATATTTTGCACAATTGGGCTTACAGGGAAGATATTGGCTATATGCCGCAGACAGGCCGTTACCCGGAAAATATGACCATTGGCCAGGTATTGAAAATGATGAAAGACATTCGGGCTTCTAAAAAAATATTGGATGAAGAACTGGTAGAAAAATTTGAATTGGGCAGCCTGCTGCATAAAAGAATGCGTACCCTTTCTGGCGGAACCAGGCAAAAAGTAAGCGCAGCGCTGGCGTTTCTATTTGATCCTGCCGTGCTCATTTTAGATGAGCCAACCGCCGGGCTCGATCCGGTAGCTTCTGAAGTGTTGAAAGAAAAAATCGTAAAAGAAAAAGAAAGTGGAAAGCTTGTGATGATTACATCACATGTATTGAGCGACCTTGACGACCTGGTTACACAGGTGATATTCATGCAGGATGGTCGGCTACAGTTTCTAAAAAATATTGAAGATTTGAAGGCCGATACCGGTGAAGAGAAACTGGCAAAAGCCATTGCAAGGGTGATGTTAAAAAGTAACCGATGAAGAAAATTATTAAATATGTAACGGGCGACATACTGCGAAACAAGATTGTGTTGGTGTACACCGCCATACTTTTTATTGCAACCATGAGTGTGTTTAGCCTGGAAGATAATGCGAGCAAAGGACTGCTAAGTTTTCTCAACATAGTATTGCTCATAGTGCCCCTGGTGTGTATGATTTTTTCAACCATCTATGTGTACAATAGCAGCGAGTTTATAGAATTGCTGGTGAGCCAGCCCTTGCAAAGAAAAACCATTTGGTTAAGTTTATATACCGGTCTTGTGGCTTCCCTCAGCTTTGCATTTATCATTGGGGCCGCCATTCCCTTACTTGTTTACCAACCAAATTTGCTGGGTCTCATGTTGTGCCTCGTCGGGGTATTCCTGAGTATTATTTTTGTAGGCATTGCCATGCTGGCTGCCGTAAAAACCAGGGACAAGGCAAAGGGTATTGGCGTGGTTATTTTACTATGGCTTTATTTTTCGTTGTTGTTTGATGGGTTGGTTTTGTTGCTGCTATTTCAATTTGCCGATTACCCTATGGAGAAACCCATGATAGCCATCAGTGCATTGAACCCTATAGACCTTGGCAGAATATTGATTATGCTGCAAATGGATATTGCCGCCATGCTGGGTTACACGGGGGCGGTATTCAAACAGTTTTTTGGGAGTGCGCCGGGCATCGCTTTTGCCTCAGCTGTATTGCTGCTTTGGATCGCTATTCCTATTTACTGGTCTCTTAAAAAATTCAGGTCGAAGGACCTCTAATATTTATTTAAAAACATTTACTATGAAACGGCATCCATCCTTAATCCCTTTATCACGCCAACACCACGGAGCGTTGCTTCTTGCACAACTGCTAAAAATGGCGGCGCCAGACTATAAAGGAATGCCTGCCGATGCAGAAGGTAAAACCAGGTATGCGCTGGAGTTTTATAACACCGACCTGTTGCCGCATTTTGCGGCTGAAGAATCTGTTTTTGAAAAAATTAAAAATGTAGATTCCGTGCTTGACAAGCACTTACAGGAAGTAATAGAAGAGCATCATTTGTTGCGCAGTTTATTTGAGGGGCTGGCTGGCCATGCTGCAGATACAAACTACCAGGATGTTATAGGGCAAGCGCTGGAAAAACACGTGCGGCGTGAAGACCGTGAATTGTTTCCCATGATAGAGCGTTTGGTAGATGAGGCTATGATGGATTCCATTGCAGAAATATTAAATCATTGAAGTTGCACCCAATGAAAAAAGATATTAACAGCCCGGAAGATGTGCAACTGCTGGTAGATCGTTTTTATGAAAAAATAAAAACCGATAAGTTGGTGGGATTTATTTTTACAGATGTGATGAAAGTAAACTGGGAAAAGCACATTCCTGTGATCGTTGCATTTTGGCAAAACGCACTTTTTTACACTGGTGGTTATCATGGAAATGCTTTGAAAAAGCACATCAACATCAACAAGGTAGTGGCTCTGGAAAAAAAGCATTTTAGCCGCTGGTTGCATTTGTTTAACCAAACAGTAGATGAATATTTTGAGGGAGAGAAAGCAACATTGGCTAAGCAAAGGGCACAAAGCATTGCCAGCATCATACAAATAAAACTAAAAGCGCCAGCCATAAAATAAGACATGGCTGTATGGTACCGATCTACACTAATTTTTTTTGTTGTTTTTAAATAGAAAAGAGCCATTCTTAGAGATGGCTCTTTCTTCTAAAGGGAAGTTTAAATTATTGAGTGGGTGGTAGCAACACTCCATCTATTACATGCACGATGCCGTTGGAAGCCGGTACAGAAGCCACAACAGTAGCGCCGCCAATCATCAGCTTTCCATCTTTTACAGACACTGTAATGTTGCCGCCATTTACCTGGCCTAGTATCTGCCCGTCTTGCAGCACTTCGGCTTTGTAAACCCCAAGAGAAACATGGTATTGTAAAATGTCAATGAGAGCATCCTTGCTTTCGGGTTTCAAAAGGTTCTCTACCGTTCCGGCGGGCAGCTTATCGAAAGCTGCATTCGTAGGCGCAAATACTGTAAAAGGGCCGGCATTGCTCAAGGCATCTACAAGTCCGGCGGCCTGCACGGCTTTCACCAGGGTGGTATGATCGGCACTTCCCACTGCTACCTGCACCACATTTTTTTGCGAATCATCGTCCTTTATCCCAGACTGCCCTGTAGGCACAGCTGTATTGCTACTGGTGCTGGTAGTTTCTGTGCTTTCAGTTGTGGGATTGCAGCCCAGCAGCACTGCCAGGGGAAATGCAAGTAATAAAATCTTTTTGTTCATAAAACAAGTTTAATTGTTAGGTAATAGCCGCCAAGTTATAAAAATGCCCAGCCCCATTCTATGACGGAAGTCATAACAAAAAAGGAGACTTATTGGTTACCCTATATTTAAACAGGTATTATGCTTCTGGATAAGATTGTTGCAATTTCTTTTCTAAAACAAATGTTCCGAAGGGCAGCAGGGAAGCAATAAATGCCAGTGTAGTTCTTCCGAAACTCCAACGATATTTTATCCAAACATTTAAGAGTAATATGCAAAATAGAACAAACAATAAGCCATGCGCCCAACCGACATATTTCACTGCCCAGGCAACACCTGCCACGTATTTTAGTGGCATGGCAACAAATAGTAACAGCAGGTAGGAGACACCTTCTAAAATACTGATGAGCCTGAACAAACCCATAGCCGAGCTAGAAAATCGTTTCATCATCTTCTTGAATTTTTGGCAAGATAGTCAAATGAGGGTCAGCTATTTCCAACATTCTAACCTGTTGGGAATAGCAAGAGTAAATTAAAAGAAGTTAAATTATTTTGGAAACATGGGCAACGTCAAAAGGGTGATTGCAGTAGACGTTAAACGTGGCTATATTTATTGAAAATATTAGATGAAGACATACCAACTTTTGCTGCCCTGTTTTTGGTGGGCCTGGCTGGCCTAAATGCTAAAAGCGTAGAAACGATCAGGGTGAAAGGCAACAATGCTCCCGAGTTCTTCGATAAATATCAGTATTAGTTTCCCAGCTTCGCAAGGGGGAAAGTATATTTAAAGGATGGCGAAGTTGCCAGTGCCCGCTTAAATTTTGATTATTTTTCCAATGCTATTAAGTACATTGATGAAAAAGGTGACACAGTTTTAATAGGCAACAGCAGCGATGTTAATTACATCAGCACATCGTTGGATACCTTTTTTTATGACGATCAGTATTACGAGTGGGTTGCCACTTCTTCCCGGGCCAGGCTTGCTGCAAGACATACTTTAAAGCTGATGCAAGCCGAAAAAGTGGGAGCCTGCGGAATTAGCTCACCTACCCACAACATAGTTGCACAAGGCTTACTCTTAGGTGCAACCAATACCAGTTAGCGCAAATGAAGAGTACGTATTTTTGAAAGAAACTATTTACTACATCAGCGGGCTAAAAGGTCATTTTATAGAGGCCAATAAGAAGAACATTAGCAAGATGTTTCCCAAAAAAGATATCGGGCAGTACATGAAAGAAAATGGCCTCAACTTGCATAAGGAGAAAGACCTTATGGATGTATTTGTGTTTGCCAACTCAAAGTAAGCCCCTTTTAAAGTAGTTAATATTGCCATTCCACAGGGAATGCTTTTTATGCAGTTAAATGACCGGAAAATAAATAGTCTTTAAGAAAATTCTTTGTTAAATATTTAGCCTACCTTTGAGCTTCTTTCCAATTCCAGATCAACCATCCCTTTATACCTCCCAATTAAAACACCTTATTATTCCAGGGTTCCTGTAATTACTGTCTTTTTATTTATTAAAAAAAACGTTAGTTATGAAAAAAAATTACCCAACTCCCATGGTTGATACATTGCAGGCAATTGGCATTATCGCAGGATTTTATGCAATAATGGCTATTGTTGCTATGTTGGCCTTTTAATGGGTTTACATTGTGAGTTTTATTGGAGGTGAGCAATCACCTCTTTTTTTTTGCTTTGATTTTGCTCTCTGCGTGGTTGCCAGCATTTTTTGTGCCTACACTACCAGGCCAATGGCCCTGGAGTGGCCAATGGCTTCCTCATTGTCTTCGAATATACAGGTATGAATAGCTTTGTCTTCGATGCTGTTTAGCACCTGTTGCGTATATTCCCTTTTGGTACTCCTGATATTGCGAATGTAGATGGCTACAATTTTATGGGGGTATTTTTGGGCTACAGCGGCATAAATGTCGGGGTCGCTTTGCGAATTATCGCCCAGCAGTACAAACCGCTGTTTAGGAAAAACATCCATTATCCTGGCCACCCTTATGAGTTTACCCTGGTGTTTGGTTTTGCCCGTTTTAAAAAGCTGGTACCATTTTTTTATTTCGTTTAGCAAAAAGGCGCCCCGGGGCAAACCATTGTGATTAAAAAACTCATTAAGGTCATCATAAAGATTCCACTCACTGCTGGAGACGTAGAAAAACGGGTTAGGTACTTCAGGTTCGGTATGGGCAGTAGAGAGTAAATGGTAATGCCTTACCACATCATCAAAAGCTTTGCGGCTGTGAGGATTTTTGGTAAATAAAACCCTGAGCCTTTTAAACATACTTGCCGAATGTGACACAAGTACCGTATCATCTATGTCTGAAATGAAGGCATATTGTGTGCTATGTGGTACGAATAAATTTCCGTGACCTTGCGCCGTTGGCTCTTCGCCGCTGGCCAGTGTGACTGTTACAGGATGCCAGCCGGCCGGTACCGATGCCTCAGATACCCACTCAAATTTAAAAAAGCCATCAAATTCAGTTATAGTCTCAAAAGTCTGCTCGTTCCACCGCAGGCGAACGGTTACGTTTGGCAGCGGTTTCACAAAGAACAACCGAATAAGGCCTATTATGTTCCAGAACATGCTATGTCTAAGGCGTCCACGTTGTCTTGGTTTACCTTTTAGCACATGACCATACAATACAAGGTTGTGCATATGCCCGTAGCCATGGTATACTTTAATGTTGGCGTTATAATTGGTGGAGGTTTTTGTCATGATTCTTAAAGCTTGTAATTTACTTCAGAGGAAAGTTGGTTAAAATTAATAAACCAGCGTGGTAGCCATTTCATTACAAGAGTATTAACTCCGTGAAAAATTTATGCCAGATAAAACTAAACTCAAATTTCTTTTTGTTATCAACCCCGGTTCCGGCAATCACAACAGGGATTGGGCAGAGTTGATTAGGGAATATTTTGATCCCTTACCTCATATGATAGAGTTATACGAGCTTAAACCAGATTGCGATGCGGCTCTAATTGACAAAGCAATTACAGCATTTGCACCCGACAGGGTTGTGGCTGTAGGCGGCGATGGTACGGTGAAACTTGTGGCAGAATGCCTTCTGCAAAAAAACATTCCACTCGGAATATTGCCTGCAGGTTCTGCCAATGGCCTCGCAAAGGAATTGGGCATCAGCGACAAACCAGCAGAAGCTTTGGATGCTTTAGTGAATGGTAGATTAAAACACATTCATGTAACCAGGGTGAACAACCATCTGTGTGTACATCTGAGTGATATCGGCTTCAATGCTTTCCTGATAAAAAAATTTGAAAGTCAAAAAAGGAGAGGCATGTGGGGTTATCTAAAAGCATCCGTAAAAGTATTGTTCAGCAATCCAAAAATGCAGGTGAGGATGGAAATAGATGGCAAACCTGTGGATATTATTGCTGCTATGATTGTAATAGCCAATGGTACAAAATACGGAAGTGGTGCCGTTATAAACCCAATCGGAAACCTGGAAGATGAACTTTTTGAGGTGATTGCTATTAAAAAAATTTCGCTGCATGAGATTTATAAAATGACTTTTTCTCATGCTGATATCGATCCGGCAAAGACAGAAATATTTCAAACAAATATGCTAACCATACGTTCCAAACACAGGGCACACTTCCAGGTAGATGGTGAATACCTTGGCAAGCTTTACCAAATAAAAGCTGGCATTGTTACCAAGGCATTGCATATGATTGTGCCGGAAAATGACAGCAAAACCTGATCGGACAAATTTTTTGAGCCAGCTTAGGATGGAGGCTTGGCCTTAGGTTGCTTACGAAATACCCACACCAGCAAGCCAGTTGCTATCAAAACTAAAAGGAGTTTTCCCTGCCAGCCGAAGGCGGTAATCTCGTACACGGCATATGCTTCCATGAGCAAGGCTGGTAGTTTGCCAAGGGAGCTTGCCAGTACGAAACCAAGGAAGGAAACTTTGCCGACAGCGGCAGCAAAAGTGATAAGGCCAGACGGAACAAAGGGGAGCAGTCTGAAGGAAAATATAAGGTAGATTACTTTTGGAAATGGCGCTTCTACAAGGCGTTTCAGTCGGGGGTAATGGAGCAGTTTATTGCCCGCAGTCTTTTTGAAACCAGCCCGGTAAACTAAAAAGGCAACAGCAGCGCCCGCGGCTTCACCAGCAAAAGATACCAGGGTGCCGTTCCAAAAACCAAAAAAAAGGATATTCGCAGCGGTAATAAATACACTGGGCACTACTCCTGCAATGGCAATTAATATGCTAAGGAGAATACTGGTGAGGACAGCTACCTGCGGGTATCTTTCAAAAAAATGGAGGAGGCTGTCTTGCACTGGGAAACCGATTTAAATAATTATTTTTTTTGTCCCCTGGTTTTTGGCTTCCCGTATTTTTTCATCATGCGATCCCGCTTGCTCACCACGTGGTTTACCTTGCTATTTTTGGCAGATTTTTTATGAAAAGCCGGACCAACATCTTCTTTTTTAGGAAGTTTAAGTTGAATGGTTTTCATATAGGGTTTGGGTATTTCATCCTCTGTTAACACATCTGAAATAACCAGGGATTCAGGTAGCGGCGCTACCGGTACCTGGTATTTCATAAGCGCCTCAATGGCTTCTAACAAAGGTTTTTCTTTGGGTGTGAAAAAGGTGATGGCTATACCTTCTTTGTCTGCACGACCAGTTCGGCCAATACGATGTATATAGTTTTCTGGTACTTCAGGCGTATCAAAATTAATAACATGGGTCACTTCGGCAATATCAATGCCCCTGGCCACAATATCTGTGGCGATGATGAAGCGATAATGGCCTTCCTGAAATTGTTTAACTGTATTGAAACGATGGTTTTGCTCTTTGTTAGAATGTATCACGCCTGCAGTGCCGGGAAACTTAGCTTCCAATTGCTCGTACAAATCATCTGCTAATTTTTTGGTGGCGGCAAATACCAGCACCTTGGTCATGCTTTCATCATGGGTAAGCAAAAAATGAAGCAAGTTTACTTTTGTATAAAAGTTGGGAACCTCGTAACCTGTTTGTACAATATTTTCAAGAGGCGTACCTGTAGGGGCAGCTTCTACTCTAATGGGGTTGTTGAAATACATGTCCATTAAAGCCTCTACTTCGTTGGTGATGGTAGCAGAGAACATAAGGTTTTGCCTTTTTTGGGGCAACAGATCTAAAATATTTTTTAGCTGCGTTCTAAATCCAAGGTTCAGCATTTCATCTACTTCATCTATCACCAGTCTTTTGATAGACTTCACTTTAAATGCGCCATTCATGGCAAGGTCGTAAAGCCTGCCGGGTGTGGCTACCAGCACATCTACACCTTTTTCTACTTCTGTTTTTTGAGTGCTGATGTTTACGCCACCATAAACGCCGGTAACTACCAGGCTCATATAAGGTGTAAGTTCTTTTACAGCCTGCACTACCTGTGCTACCAGTTCCCTGGTGGGGACAATAATCAGTACCTGGGGCGCTTTGTCCTTACTAAATTTCCACAACCTGAGGCAGGGCAGCAGGTAGGCAAATGTTTTACCGGTTCCTGTTTGCGCAATACCACATACGTCACGGCCCGACATTACAACCGGGTAAACCCGGTGTTGAATGGTGGTGGGATTGGTATAGCCCAACTCGTCTAAAGCCGTTAATAAAGGGCTGTTCAAATTTAAATCGTCAAAAGTCATATAGAAGAATAAGCTGCGAAGGTAGTTTTTTAATTTTTGAGAGCTACCTCCTGATGAGATCCGCCACAGATATGGCTTTCATGGGGTGGGTAATCCATATTTCGGCACCGTCAAAAAATTAGGTCGCCCCTCTTGGTACAATGGTTGTATGTACTACCAGGATGTTGTATAACAAACAGCGGCTTTTTGAAATAATGCCATCATCAACCGAATTTTATGCTGAAGTTAAAAGCCGCTTTAGCTAAGAGGTAATGCAACCTTTTTTTCTATTTATTCACTAAAAATAACCATCATGAGTAATGACCAAAACAATCCGAAACCCAACACCGATATGGATGCGGAAGTAAGTGCCGAGGAAAGAGCTTTGCTTGATCAAAGCATTGCAAGCGGTTTGTCGCAGGATGATAGAAACCTTACCCGGGCTACTTTAGATAACAAAGATGAGGATGGCGTATTGCTGAATGGTGCTGGCAAGTTTGCAGACTTTAGTGGTGCCGGACTAGATGTACCCGGAGCAGAGCTTGATGACGAAGACGAAAGGCGGGGTGCAGAAGATGAGGAAAACAACAGTTATAGCCAGGCAGATACAGAATAATTGGTTTCGCACTCGTCAAATTTTTACAGGAATGCCCGTTTTTGATAACAGGCCTTCCTTTTTTTTGTCTTTGCCAGATCTTCTTCCAGTTTTTTTTTATTCTTTTTTCTTTCTTTTTTTGGATGAATAATTTTGCTGTTGATACCTCGTTTAGCCTTACATTTAGCGGCTTTGCAGCAAATGAGAACAGCGCCGGGTCGTCTCAAAATTGCCTCGCATTTTAAAAAATTAAATAAAATAATTTGTTTAGTTGTAATATTTAATACATTTTTGTTTTCACAACACAAGAAACACCTCTCTCCCCCAATTTAATATCCCTCGAAAAGGCGCATAACTGCTCACACAGATATTTTAATTTTTCCATCTCCTCTCATAAGCTGATCTCCACATATCTTTTGTATCGCCGCTTACAAAATTATTTAAACCTCAAACCACACAGAATGAAAAAGTTCTATCTTTTAATGATGGCTGCTATAGTAATATTCAGCACATCTACTGCAACGGCGCAGTGCAATGGTATTAAAGGCCCCAATCTTTTAGGCGCAAAAGGCACTTTTAGTTCACCTTTCATCACAGTTAATAACGCAGCAGCAGCCTGTTTACAAACAGGAGCTGCCACTTTCAGTCCGGCTGGTAACGTAGGAAATGCTTTAGCACCTTGCAGCAGCGCTCCCGGATCCATCATTCCATGTTCTGATTATACTTACACAGCTGCCAGTGGCGGACTTAGTCCCGAATCAAGATATTCTATCTTAAAAGTAATAGGTAATTCTACCGGAGGTAACTGTATTAAACCAGAATGGAGAGGCGCTGATCACACAGGTGACGGTGGCTACTTTATGGCAGTAAATGGTGCTCCCAACAATACCACAAGCCCCGTGTTTTACAACATCAAATCTATACCGGTATGCATAGGTGCTACCTACGAATTTTCTGCCTGGGTAATCAATCTTTTACCCTCGGGTCATCCGGCAGCAGTAGCGGGGTCTGAACCTAATATTTCATTTAAAGTAAACGGTGTTGTGATCGGTAATTCCGGACCAGTGGCTTACCAGGCTACCGCTACATGGGTTAAAGTGGGTGGTTCTTTCGTAGCTACCACCAACACTGTAGACCTGGAAGTAGTTAATGCAACAGCTGTTCCCACTGGTAACGATTTGGGTTTAGATGATATTTCTATCAATGTTTGTCAGTCTCAAATTGCCATTACCGGAGCAAGCACCGTGTGCGAGGGTTCTGACAATACCGCTGATTTTACAGTAACGGACGGAACACAAACAAATACATGGTACCAGTTTCAGTTGAGTACTGACGGTGGCACTACCTACACCAACCTTGGTGCACCGGCGCAAGGAATGTATGCAGGTAATTCGTTCACCGTTACTTACAATTTAGGTACTGCCACATCTACCATGAATGGGTACAAATACAGGATGGTAGTTTCAACTTCTTCGGCAGGGTTGGCCAACCCGGATTGTATTTACTTCAATGATTATACTTTGAGGGTTACAGCATGTGGACCTTTGCCGGTTACGCTGGTAGCCTTCAACGGTAAATACAACAATGGCTTAAGCAGCCTTGATTGGCAAACCACACAGGAAATCAACAACGATTATTTTGCTATACAGCGCAGTACCAACGGTAAAGATTTCACCGTAGTAGGAAAGGTAACAGGCGCTGGAAATAGCAGCATCAGCAAAAGCTACCAGTTCCAGGATCCCATCAGTGGTGCCGGTTATGTTTACTACCGTCTTCGCCAGGTTGATATAGATGGTAAGTCAGTATTGTCGCCCATCGTAAGGTTAAACATGGGTAGCAAAGCAGCTTCTTTTGAGTTGTATCCCAATCCATTCATAAACAGTTTCACAGCATCGTTTAGTGCTACAAAGCCTGCAACTGCTACGCTACTAATTCGCAGCATTAATGGCCAGGTACTTTATAGCAAGACCATAGCGGTAACCAAAGGTTTCAATGCCATACAGTTGAGCAACCTGCCTGTTATGCCAAGTGGCTTGTATCATGTATCTATTCAAAACGCAGAGATCAATTTCCAGGGCAAAATGCAAAAGCTCTAAACATATTAAGGGGCGCCCCTAAGCCTCCATTAAGCTGCAATCTTTGTGATTGCAGTTTTTTTTTGCCCATACTGCAATTAGATCTTGAAAATATGGCTGCAACAAGTTTCATGACTGAATGATTATTTTCGTGCAATGGCGCTATTGACAATAGAAAATTTGAGCAAAGCCTGGGCAGGCGAGCCGGTAGTAAAGGACATTTCTTTTTCTGTGCATCCATTTGAGCAGCTGGCCATTGTGGGAGAAACAGGTTCAGGTAAAACAACCTTGCTTAAGATGATCGGTGGACTTTTGCAACCCGACAGCGGCAGCATATTCTTAGGGCCGCAAAAAGTGCCAGGGCCCGATGAGGTGCTAATACCCGGACACCCTAAAATTGGTTATCTCAGTCAACATTTTGAATTGCGCAACAATTACAAAGTGTATGAGATCATAGATATGGCCAATAAAATGGACCAGGCCGAGGCCGGAAAAATACTCGACTTATGCAAGGTTGCACATTTGCAACAGCGCTGGAGCGATGAATTGTCTGGGGGAGAAAAACAACGCATTGCGCTGGCAAGGTTGCTGCTCACATCTCCGCAGTTGCTTTTGCTGGATGAACCTTTTTCCAACCTTGATGCTGCACATAAAAAAATAATGCAGGCTGTGCTGAGGGAGCTGGGCCAGCAACTGCAAATGACCTGCATCCTCGTATCTCACGACGCTACAGATGTTTTATCCTGGGCAGAATCAGTCTTGGTAATGCAAAAAGGCAGGCTTTTACAAAAATCTTCCCCCCAAGAAATTTACCATCAACCCATCAACGAGTATGTGGCAGCATTAACAGGCGATTATAATAAGATAGCTGAAGGTCATCCCTTGTACCCTAACAGTGGTGCCGTACTCTCTAACAATGTATTGTTCGTAAGGCCGCAAGCAGTAGAACTACTCCCGGCAGGTGAGCATCCCGTGGCAGGAATAGTGCAACGGGTATTATTCATGGGTAGCCACTTTACAACGGAGGTGTCGCTTGGCGAGCACACCATTTTATCCTATAGTACCCAAAATTTGTTTCCGGCAGGCACTCCCGTGTCTTTAAAAATTGCCTGGTAAACTTATGACCGCATTTTAAATCCGAATTTGCTTAGGCAGTGTGTGGGTCTGTGTGCAATCTCTCATAAACGTGGGCGAACACAATTATACCGGCGTATGTTTAATCTTATGGTTAGGATTTTGGTAGGGAAACAGCTATCATTTTCAAGCAAGTCTTGGCAGAGATAGATTACGTATTACAATAAATAATCACCCAAGGCGTTTTACGCAGGACCCATTGTGAAATCAACGCAGCAGCCATACGATTACAAAAAACTAAGCACGCATCGGTTTGAGCTTTGTGTCATTGGAAGTAGAGCTCAAACCCCTGTTATTTTGAAAACAAAAGGGCAAAAACCTGTGATGGTCTTTGCCCTTAATTTAATATCCGGGGGGAAATCAAACTACTTTTATTTTCAATTCAATATTATTTGTTCATTGTATCCTGGTAGTTTCCTGAACGCCCATCAGTTTTATCTTTTTTGCGACCGAGAATGTAACCGCCTGCCGCACCGATGATACCTCCTATTACAGCGCCTTTAGCTTTCTTACCAATTACTGCGCCTGCTACCGCACCGCCTACGCCACCAATGATAGCACCCTTTGCGCCATTACTCATGCCCGTTTTTTTGGTGGGAGTTTCTTCGCCGGTTCCAGTTGCTGTGCCGGGGCCAGAAGCTGTTTCTTTGCCAGTGCCTGTTGCGGGTGCAGTTTCACCAGTAGGTGCAGGTGTAGGCTGGGGCGAAATTACTACCGGCGGTGTTGTCGGGGTTGATTCATATACAGGCTGCCTGTTGTTGCGCACCGTTCTTGATTTTTGAGTGGCCAACTTTTTAGGTGTTGCCGGCCTGCTTGCTACATAAGGAGCCGCTTCTTCGGGCAGTTCCTCAACAAGTGCAGCGGTATCAGTATTGATGCTGCTCCTGTAAAGAGAGTCGTTTAAGAAAACCATGTCCCTGGTTGTTTCTTCTTTTTTGCTGCTGCAGGCAGAAAATATTACCGCAGATAAAAGGCTGAAGGAAATCAATATTTTTTTCATCGTGTGATGTTTTAGCTTTTAAAAAGTTTGATTGCTTTGCCGATGTTTCTTTGGCCGCATGTATAATAGACCTGCAATGCATACAAGCGTTTAAACCGGGCATGTGGCCATACTGTTAAACAAACTAAAAAATAGGCTGGCCCAAATGCGACCGTTTCACCCAAAGCAACAATGGAAGAGGACAGCCACAGATTGGGTATGGAACGATTTCTTTGTTCACTTTGTATTCTTTGCGCTCTATGTGGGAAAATACATTGCTTTTGAGACAGCCTCTTTTACGGGGGGCTATGTATTATTTTTTCAATACCTGTTCAAACAATTTAAATATGCGTTTGTATTCGTCTGTCCAACTGCTCGGTTCCACAAACCCGTGATCTTCCATGGGGTAGGAGGCCAGTTCCCAATTATCTTTTTTCAATTCAATTAATCGTTGAGTTAGCTTCACCACATCCTGGTAATGCACGTTTACGTCAAGCATGCCGTGGCACATCAGCAAGTGCCCTTGTAACCCATCTGCATAATATATTGGCGAGCTTTTACGGTAAGCAATACTATCGGTAAATGGCTCATTTAAGATGTTGGAAGTATAGCCATGATTGTAGTTGGCCCAGTCTGTTACCGGCCTCAGCGCTGCACCTGCTGCAAATACACCGGGTTTGGTAAACATGGCCATGAGGGTAATAAAGCCACCATAAGAACCACCATAAATGCCGATCCTGTTTTTATCAACACCAAGGCTATCGCTTAAAAATGCGGCTGCATCTACCTGGTCGGTTAAATCTTTGCCACCCATGTGCCGGTAGATGCCCGTGCGCCAGTCTCGTCCATAACCTGCACTACCGCGGTAATCTATATCTAACACACTGTACCCTTCATCGGCCAGTAAATTGTGAAACATGTACTCCCTGAAATAGTTGCTCCACCATTTGTGGGCGTTTTGTAAATAGCCGGCCCCATGCACAAAAATTACCGCAGGCTTGCTGTTGCCCGCTGTGGCAGGTTTGTAGAGGCGGGCATATACCCAGGCTCCATCGCTGGCCTTAAACTTTACAACGGCGGGGTCTCGCCAGGGATAAGTTTTAAACTCATCACTCTGTGCTTTGCTGGTTACCTGCAGCGGCTTTTTGCCTGCTTCGTTATCCTGCAAAAAAAGTTCGGTGGGTTTGTTACTGTAGGAATAAAGAATGGCGATTGTTTTTTCATCGGGCGATAAAACCACCTCGTTGTTGCCCTCCATCATAGTAAGTCTAGTTGCTTTGCCACCGGCTACAGGGATGCGGTAAAAATGTTTTTCGCCAGGATGTACTTCGTTGGTGGTTATGTAAAAAAACTTTTTGTCTTTTGAAAGATTTACGTCTCCTATTTCGTACTGCCCAGACGTGAGGACTTTTTTTACGCCACTTAATATGTTGATGCTGTATAAATGACTGTAACCAGATGCTTCAGATAAAAACCAAACATTGTTGTCGTCTATCCATCCCCGTGAAAAGTTGCCGGGGCCACCCACCCAGGCCTCATCTCTTTGCCTGTCGGTAAGTTTCAGGTTACTACTGTCGCCTTGCCATGTAGCCAGCCAGCGATCTTTGTTATCCAGCGAACGGATATCTACCAAAAGCGTGTGACCGGTGGGCGACCAGCTTGTGTTGCTAAAATTCAATCCTCTTGCCAAGGCCTTTTCATTCTTTTTAGCAGCAGTGTCTTTTGCATAATCCGGGACATCCTGCAGGCCCGGCAAGCCGGTTGTTTTTATGCTGATAAGGCTGTCTGAGAGGCGGTCGTAAATGAACAGTTCCGAGCTGCCGGCTTGCTGCCCAACTTTTGTTCTTGCCGCAATGTCTGTAGTAAAGCCAGACTCTGTAACATAACTGGGTACAATGCTTCCTTTGTTGTTGGCGGCAGACTTGAAAAGGCGGAAGGAAATAAAATTTCCATCAGCACTTATAGAAAGATTCTGCAAAAATTTGTCTTCTATGTCTATGAGTTTTAACGAAGCTTCTTTAGGCAATTTTTTATTGTAAGCATCCGTAGCATCTTTCTTTTCTTTGCGTTCCCGCAATACGGTAAAGGTTTTTAATTGGTCCTGCTTCAGCCATTTTTCCTGGGCGTTGTCTGAGTCTGTTCTTGCATTCGATCCTCGGGGTCCACCGGCTGTACCGGCTTGTATGCGGGTGAGCTGCATGGTTTCACCAGTAGCAATGTTCCAGGCAAATAAATTCTGGCTGCGTTGGTACACGAGCATGCTATCGTTAAAAGAAAACTGCGGATTGGTTTCTATGTCCACCGTTTTTACGATACGGATTGTTTTGCCTGTTTTGATGATGGTATAAAAAATATCTCCATTTTGAGCATAGGCAAAGGCGCTGCCTGCCCGGTTGTACACTTTGTTATTTTCCCATACGAGCGCTTGCTTTTGTGCTGGTGTGGCCTTGCGTGGCTGGGTGCTGTTTCGGCTGATGAAGTACAACGAATCTGCAGGAGCACCGTCTGGGTTCCAATAGAAATAGAGGCTGCCGTCCGCTCCCCACTGCTGGGCTGAGGGCGAAGTGCCCATCCAGCTGGGGTGGCGCATTATTTTTTCTACGGTAAGTTTGCCCAGCGTTTGCTGCGCTGCAGCATTAAGGGAAATTAGGAAAGCAAGAGCCAGGAAGATTTTTTGCATGATTAAACTGATGAATGACTAAAGAAAAATATCAGCCCAAATTAAATTAAAATTTGGAAAAGTATAATTGATAATGAAGGGGTTATTTTAGAGTGCTGAAAATATGCTGCTGTTTTCGGCTGCTGAGATTTTCTCCCAATATTAATTTTGTGTTACCTAATTGTTACCATGTAAGCGCTGGGTTTGTTTTAAAAAATTATGATGTTACATTGAGGCTCCAACTCAAAAAAAAAGTTATGAAACAGCCCTCTACTTCTCTACAGGAGCCCGCTCGTTCAATCTTAGCGTACCGGGTTCCCCCCGCTTTTACGGATCATTTAACCAAGGAGAAAATTCACCGTCATTTAAATGATATTAATGATGTGATTACCGAAGAGGATATCCGGAACATTGATACCAGTATTACTTTAAAGAAAACTGCTACACCGGTTTCCGCTTAACATTTGCCATACTTAAAGTAACTCCAACTCTCTTCCTACGGTTTGGCGGCAGCTTATTATGCACTCCCATATCATTTTCAATAGCCCTGCTCCAGGCATAAAGCCGCATCTACACGGCCTCCCGATACATGCACTACGTGTTTTTCCGATAGAAAAATAACTACAACAGATTAAGGGTTTCACTAATTACAAGCGTTTTATATACACAATATTTGTATTCAATTCAGCCTATCCTTTTAAAGACAAACCCTTTACCAATGAAAAATTTTACCCTAACCAAGGTTGCGTGTGCACGCATCAGCCTTACTGCTATCCTCATCCTGAGCCTCTTTACCCCGGCCAGGTCGCAGGTGCGTATGAGAGCCAACCTGATGATTGTTGATGCCACAGGAGCCACCTTAATGGATGGCAACATGACCAACTACGGAGCTGGTTACAGCAATGCCGTTGATGGTTACGACATTTGGAAAATGAGCAATTTTGGAGAAAACTTCGGCATCCTGCGCAGCACGGCCAACCTCGTGATTGAGAGAAGGAGCCTGATAGCCCTGGCAGATACTACTTACTTTAGGATGTGGAATGTGCAACAGCGCAATTATCGCTTACAAGTGATTACAGAAAACCTGCATACTTTCAATCTTGTGGCGTTTGTGCGTGACAGTTACCTGAACCAGGACATACCCGTAGGTTTGAATGATACCAGCAATATTAACTTCACTGTTACCAGTAACTCTGCATCAAAAGCGCAAAACAGGTTTACACTTATTTATAAAGACGTCAATACTACCGGCGGGGCGCTGCCTGTGCAGTTTACGGCTATACAATTGCAACGTAATAACAACAATGTGCAAGTGATATGGGGAGTGGAAAATGAAATAAACATGGTAAAATATGTGGTGGAATATGCTGCAGATGCCGTGCATTTTGCACCTGTAAAAGAAGTGGCCAGCAGCAACAGTACCGGTGCAAGATCTTACAGCATAGCTGATAACCGGCCCACAGGAATGGACCACTTTTACCGCATACGGGCTATTGATCTTGGCGGCAAAATACAATACAGCGCCATTGCACGCCTGGGTGCAAGCAAGGGAGAGAAAGGCATGAATGTGTACCCTAACCCTGTAACAAATAAAAGATGCCAGTTACAACTTGATGTAGCGCTGGGCGGCAATTATAAAGTAAGCCTCACAGCCGTCAATGGCCAGCGCCAGGAATTAGGCAGCTTGGCCGTAACAGCGGGGCAAAGCGTTCTAACCCTACCCTTACCAAAAAATACCGTTGCCGGTGTGTACCGCCTGCAACTAACAGCACCCGATCAATCTGTCCTTTTGAAAACTATCCACGTGCTTTAATTGTAAAGCAACCCTTTTCTGAAACCCCAAACACATTCATCTCCCCTTGGTCGGGGAGGTGTTTTTGTTTGTGGAAAAGCGGGTTCAAGGTTCAATGTTCAAGGGTTGAAGGTTTAAGGGTTTAACCGTTTAGCGTTTAAGGTTCGTTTGCATTAAAATTTCGCCTAGAGTTAGATGGTGTTCAAATGAGTGTATTGGTCTTCGCCTTTTAACTTTTTAACTTTGAATCATTTAAACCGGCTCATTTGGAAGCAGATATTTTTTTATCCAATAGGAACCATCTATCGTTGGCAACGTGGCCGTATTTCCCGGTAAGGTTCTTCAAATGATGTTGCTCGCTGTTTTCGATCGCTGTAATTGTACAGCCGTTTCATTGGGCAAGTAATTTTCATGCACCCGATAATCAATGCGGGTATATTTGCTATATCTATAATTTCGCCGGGGTGCATTAAATTTTTCTTTTCAAAATCAGCTTTGGTTGTAGCTCACGTTGGGCGATGGCCCCGTCCGAACAACCTTCAGCCGGGCGGCATTTCACTTTCACTTTCCAACATTCGATATTCGCCATTCCAAATTCACCCCTAATCTTACACGCATCAACATTCAGCTTGTTGAATTCATCGCTCATCATTCACAACTTAGCCTCCCGCCGCATTGTCTTCACCTCCCTGATTACCCCTCGAAGGTTTCACCTTTCACCTTTTGACCAGCTTTCACCTTTGACCCTTCACCTATGTCCTCCTTTCGCCTCTGACCTCGTTTCACCACCTTGCCCTTTCTTAAAAAATATTTGACCGTCACGTCAAAATTCCCAATCTTTGCTTTGTTGTAGTAGAATTACTACTTACCTCTCCAAGAATCTCTGAAAAGTACCACACTTCCATTTTCTCTTAAACTTGTTATTGTAGTTCAGCCCCTAACCTGTTACTTATAATGATAATTATTTATCCGTCGTTTAACCCCTAAAATTATTAGGAGCCCCCGGGTTTCCAGGCACATCTATTTCCCAAGCCGAGTTTTGATGCCTTTTAAAGGCGAGCCATAAAATAATAAACTAATATCCTGACCAAGCCAAGCTTATCATTTAACCGACTAAGGAAAAAACATGAAACAAATTTACCCCCGCCTGAGCCAAGTTGTGCAAGGTTTCCGCATTAGAGAGATCGCTACCCGCATTGCTGGAGTTTTCTTATTAACCTTATTGTTGAATGTGTCTGTTTTTGCAGCAGACAGATATTCGGTTGCGGCAGGAAACTGGAATTCGACTAGTACTTGGTCTGATGCACCTGGTGGGATACCCGGCTTTTCGGTGCCTACAACAGGGGATAATGTGTTTATTGCTGGAACATATATGGTTACGCTAAACGTGACAAACACAGCGCCAACAGCCATCAATAACTTGTCTATTTCTTCAGTTGCTACTTTTTCAATCTTTGGTAACAACTCATTGTACATTGCTGGTAACTGGGTAAACGATGGAATTTTTACTGCTGGTACTGGCACTGGCGCCATTTGGTTTGTCAAAGCTGGCGGTACTCAAACGCTCAACGCCGGGGCATCATCTTTTTATAATCTAACACACAACGGTGCAGGTACGCTGCAGCTTGTAACAAGTGATTTAACTGTAGCAAATAATCTTATCAATATTGCTGGTGGTTTTGATCCCAATGGCTTAAATATTACCAATGGTTCATTGTTCACTGTGTCAGGAGGTATTTTTTCTGGAGGTGCAGGAAGTTTAACTACTGTTGGGGTAACCGTTAGTGGGGGTACGTTGGTAGCTCCGTCGGGCGCATTTAATGTTTCGGGTAACTGGTTAAGGTCTTCGGGTACTTTCACTCCCGGTACGAACACGGTGAGCTTCACTGCGGCTTCAGGAACACAAACCTTGAATTCATCGGGAACTGGTTCACCCCTTTTTAATATTTTACATAGCGGAGCTGGAATTCTTCAATTATTATCCACCGATCTACAAACGAATGGTTTTTTTACAAATGGCGTTACTGCTGGAAATTTTGATGCGAACGGTCGAATTCACACAGTTACTGGGTTAACCACCATGAATGGAGGTAGTTACCTTGCTAAGAATAATACACAAACATTAAACGGCGGACTGGTAATTAATTCAGGAGCTTCTTTTACCGGGGCGAGTGGAGCAGTCAATACATTTGACCTAGCGTTAAACGCCGGGGGAACGCTTACGGCAACTAGTGGTGTTTTTAATGTTAAGGGAAACTGGACAAACAACGGAGGAACATTTACGCCAGGTGGAAATACAATTACCATAAACGGAAGTACTGCACAACCTATTGGAGGTTCATCTGCTACTACGTTTAACAGCCTAACGATAGCTAATACTGCTGCTTCCGTAGCTACTTTGGCCGCAGATATTACAGTACTTGCGACTCTCAACGTTATTGCTGCTGCGAGTTTAAATCTAGCTTCTCAGAATCTGACTATAGCTGGTACAACCACCCCTACCTTAACAGGTGCGTTCAGTTCTTCTACATCAACCGTTTTTTACACGAATCCCTTATCAATCGCTATTGCCGCCGCTAATTACTATAACCTTAATCTTACAGGTGGCCCCAGAACAAGTGTTGTTACAATTGGTATCGGCAATGTATTAGCGCCGGGCTCTGTCACTGCATTAGCTGGAACAGTTTCATTTTATGGAAATGGCAATCAAAGTATTCCTGCAATAACTTATACTAATTTGCAAACGGCAAATTCTGGAACTAAAACATTGGCAGGTAATACTACTGTGATTTCAGTGCTTACCTTTGGCGGGGCAAGTGCTAATCTAGATTTGAGCGGCAATACCTTAACCTTAAGCGGCTCTGGAAATCCTTTTTTAGTGACAGGGGGAGGAACTTTTATTTCATCTACTTCGACAGTTATATATTCCAATTCGGGTGCAACAAATATTGCCGGAGTTAACTATTACAATTTAACGTGTACGAATAATACGGGTGCAAATACAAGGAGTTTTTAAACGGAGGTTCCGTCGGTATCGCCAATATTTTTACCCCCAATACAGGTACCTATACAGTTACAGGCTCAACCGTTGAATTTAATGGTACCACTGGGACGCAAACTTTTACCCCGATCTTCATCTTTAACAACCTAACTATCAACAACGCTGCAGATGTAACCATTGGCGCAAACATTACAGTAAATACCGGGCTTACATTTACGAACGGAAAATTGAATACTGGTTCTAATACATTGATTTTAGGCAGTACCACAGTAGCGGGAACAGTTACCGGTGCAGGTCCTGGTAAATATGTAAACGGAAATTTTAGAAAAGGAATACCTACCACAACTACTTCAAGAACTTTTGAAGTTGGAGATGCCAATGCTTACGCTCCGGTAAACCTCATCTTTGCCACTGCCGTTACCACAGCGGGTACCATCACCGTTAATACAGTTGGTAGCGATCATCCACAGGTTAATTCATCTGAAATAAATCTTGCATTAACCGCCAACCGATTTTGGACAATTACTAATGCAGGCGTTGCTGGTTTTACCAGCTACAGCAGTACGTTTAATTATCTTGCTGCAGATTTAGATGGAGGAACCACTCCTTCTTTGTTTGTTGTAAATAGCTTTGTTCCATCAACATGGTCAACACCAACACCTCAAGCAGCTACAGCCACAAGTACCTCGGCTACTGGTCTAACCACTTTTGGCGATTTCCAGGTGGGTGAGCCTGCCGCAGCAATTACTGCGTGCGCTTTTAATAGTAACACAAACTCAGGAATAAATATCATCCCTTGTATCACAAATATTACTTCTGTCAATGGAAGTGATTCGCTTGTGTCTAAT
>JBBSJJ010000022.1:0-40681 GCA_038257335.1 Chitinophagales bacterium
ATATTCTAAATTAATGAAGCAGGACAATGGCTTTTATACTTCCCTAAAACTCCCCTACAACAGCAGGATCAATTATTTTTTTTGGATACCTAAAAATAATGTGGGAGAAACGGTAACCGGCTGGGACACCAATCTTAAAAAGAATTATACAAGCTATTTCAACGGCAACAAAACAATCGGGCACACAGATTCAAAATTGTATATCCGGTATCCCGGGTTTAAATTTCTTTCAACAGGGTTTCCTTTCTTTATCGGTTCTGTTCTACTGTTTTCAATTGTGTTGTTTTTATTTAAAAAAAATCGGCATACAAATCCGTATCTCCTAGCTACAGGATTTTTATGCGGCGCCTTTGTATATATGTTTGTTGCACGTGCAGAGATTGCCGGTTTGTTACATGGCAATGTGTCGCATATTTTAGCATCTGTTTTCCATGATCTATCCTGGCTCATGATGATTGGCATATTCATTTTTCCCGTGCTCTATATCTTCAGAAAAAAAGCTGTGTTAACGAATGTTTCGCTCGCTCTCTTTTTTTTAATGATGATCATTACGGTTTTAAGTTCAATCATCAATATTGAAGTAGTGAAGGTATTGGGTACGCCCTTTAATTATAAATGGCTGTATTATTCTGATTTTTTCAGAGAACAGGATACCCGTGCATCCATCAACGAAGCCCTCAACAGTTCTTTTTTAAAAAATATTTTTTTACTACTTGGCAGCTATCTACTCTTTAGTATAGCTGTTGCTATTGCTATAAAAAATATGGTTCGTGGCAGGGTAGCCGAACTTTTTTTTATGGCAATGCCTGCTGTTTTTTTCCTACTTAGTTTCTACCACTATCAAAGCAAAAAAGATGATGCTGCATTAATACAAAACCCGGTGCTTGCCTTTATTGTATCTGTTGTTGAACCAGGAAGCGAAACAGCGCTTTTAAAAACGACCGTATCAGCAGAAACCACAGCATACATCTCGAAATACCATCATAATTTTTATGCCTCAGCATGGGACAGTAGCCAGCTTATTGACAACATCATTCTATTTGTTTCAGAATCTACCCCGAAAAAATTTATAAGCCTGGGTGATTCAGGTTTTAAGCACACGCCAAACTTAAAAAAATGGAGCGGCACATCTTATACGTTCACCAATATGTATGCACACATACCCAGCACGCCAAATTCAATGCTCTCATTGGTTTCGGGTATTTACCCTATGATTGATTACAAGTCTGCCATTTCAGAAAAAATCAATTTACCTCCCATAAGCCTGGTGAAATTGTTAGGCGATCATGGCTGGTCAACTTCCCTTCTTTTTTCTGCTGACTTGCACTATGCAAAGATGTATGACTATGCAAAAAACCAGGCCTTCTCTTTCATCAAGGACTTTAATACGATGCCCTGCAGTAAGAAATTTAACATGATGCAAAGCCAGCTAAAGGGATTATATGATGAATGTTTGGTGGAAAATTATTTTAAATGGACCGACAGCCTGCCACGGGAAAAGAAATTCAGCATACTATGGACCAACCAAACTCATTATCCCTATTACACCGATACCAACACGGCTTACGCTACAGAGGACGATAACCTGAACCGGTATTTAAATGCATTGCATCATACAGATAAAGTATTTGATGAATTGATGAAAGGTTTACAGGAACGGGGTAAACTCAAAAGCACACTGGTGATTTTTATTGGGGATCATGGTGAAGCCTTTGGCACACACAATCAAACCCTGCATGCATCCCGCATTTACGAAGAAAATGTACACATTCCCTGCATGCTTTTCAACCCGGTTCTTTTTACTAAAAGAGAAATGGATAGCAGCATTCATGGCCTCATTGATATTGATGTGACTATTACACACCTGCTTGGGCTGCAAAAGCCAGCAGAATGGGAGGGTAGAAGTTTGTTTGATACCAGTAAAGACGGTCGTACATTTTTCATTAGTCCTTATGCAGATTTAATATTGGGAACGAGGAATAAAAACTGGAAGTACATTTATAATGCTGATACAGAGGAAAAGGAACTGTACAACCTGTCCAACGATCCAAATGAACTGGTTAATATAGCCAACCGCCATCCGGAGGTTGTAAAAAAAGAACATGAGATCTTAGCTGCGTGGGTACAATACGAACATAAGAAATATGGTGAGCGAAAAAAATAGTAAGGGAGCACATTTGAAGTATCACCGTTTTACTGCGCTTCCTTCAAACTCGAGGGGACACAACAAAGAAAATAATGGGCATATTTGTACTATTAACCTGATATTTAGTTAAATGTAACATCAAACCACACTGGTGTAAGTCTTCCGATGGATCACTTGATGCCGGGGTATTTTCCGGACTCCCGAAACGAGATCGGGACAGGTACGTCAGGCTGAGAAATAAATGAAAGATGGAAAACTGAACTCACTTTTGGTTTTAGTGAAGTAATAGCGAATGCAACACCCGATGTTATTAAAGCAACATTTCAAAGAATGAATCCATGAAGCCCATCCGCTCCCTTCCCACCACCAAACAGTAGTTGATGTATCTTCTTTTCCTTCAGGTGAATGAAAGTTACCAGATAGGATATTGATAATCATTTTACCTTCACAGTCAGTCCACACGAATTTTGTAGCTCATTAATTAATAAATTTACTCATGCCTGATATTGCTAACAGAAATGATGCTCCTTCAAAAAAAAAGATTTCTTACCCTATAAGAAATCCCCTTAAAAATTACCTTATTAAATATGACCGGGAAATAAAATTACCGGTACAGTATTCGGACATGTTGCGCTTTACTTTCTCATCTCCACTGTATGATAAAAACGGTAAAGACAGCCTTTGGCAAACGGTAGTTTATGACGAAACAGAAATGAAGGAGTTGCACCCGGGGCTTAAATTTATTTATGCGCTCATGAACGCCTCGGGCCATTTGGAGGTGATGCAACATTTATCGGTTTCCAGGATCGACTACTGCACATTTGGAAATTCCAAGCCATTCAGGGTACGCATTATTAATCGACTGAATGATAATTACGATCATTTTTATGTGAAAGTAGCTGATGCCAGCAGGGTTTACGGGCTGGAGCTGGAGCATATTTTATCGCCCAACCGTATCAATTATTTAACCGATGGCAACACCTTAATTGAGGAACATATTGCAGGCTTGCCGGGAGATTTATTTTTACAAACTCTACAAAATGAAAATAAATTTAACCAGATAAGAATTTGCAAAGAGTTTGTAAAGTTTAATGAGCGATGCTTTGTAAGATTGCTGGGTGATATGAGATCATATAATTTCGTGGTAGATATTACGCCTGATATTGAAGGCAATCAATACCGTATAAGAGCCATAGACTTTGACCAGCAATCGTATGAAGGCAGGTTGAACCTTTACCTGCCACATTATTTTAAGGAAAATAACCCATTGGTATTTTTGGGCATAGAGCATATCACTGAAGAAAGCAGACGCCAATACCAGCAAGAAGAACGAAGCCTGATTGGCCACAGGGAAAAATTGGGCAGAAGCCGTCTCAAAGAATTATTTGAAGCATCCTTACCTGATGAAGTTGCACCCGCTGAGAAAACAGCCATCCTTGCCGGGCAGTTGGCAGCCTACCATAAAGACAATTCCTTTTTGAAAATTACACATATGGGTAAATTGGTATTGGCACATTTATATAAATGTTTGCAGCTTGCCTAACCCCATGTTGGCACCAGCCACAAGAAATGGTCTGAAACTTGCCCACGCCAGTAATACACGCTCTTAATAGTAACATGGCAGTTAAGCTTTGCTTGCCTAATGTAGGTAAGGCTGACAAACTGCTGTTAAGGTGCAGTAACAGGAAAACCATTAAGAATGCAGATGCGTAGCTTCAATAAAGAAATAAACATGAAAAACATTTTACCCCTTTTTGCCTTGGTTTTCTTTGCACTTGGTTGCAATGCCCAAAAAGCAAAAAAGCAAGAGCCTGTTAACTCCGTCTATACCGTAGTGAAAACGGATGCCGAATGGCGCAAACAATTAACGGCTCTCCAATACCAGGTTACACGGCAAAAAGGTACAGAACGACCCTACACCGGTAATACCTGGGACAACAAAAAGGCAGGAGTATATAACTGCATAGCCTGCGATTTACCGCTATTTAGTTCTGAGGCCAAATTTGAAAGTGGCACCGGCTGGCCTAGTTTCTTCAAGCCAATAAACAAAAATAATACGGAGGAAATTGCTGATAGAACAGCCGGCATGCTGCGCACAGAAGTAAACTGCAGCAGGTGTGGCGCTCATCTTGGCCATGTATTTAACGATGGCCCCAAACCAACAGGTTTGCGCTACTGTATGAATTCGGCATCTCTTAAATTTGTAAAGAAGTAATGGATACCAAGGCCATCAATAAAATGACGATGCTGCTGGTGAATTGGGAATTGTGAATGGTGAATGGTGAATGCCTGCCTGCCGGTAGGCAGGGTGAATATTGCCCATTCACAATTGTAACTTAACTTTACCACCTGCATAAAAGAATACATTTACTATAGCCGGTTTTTCAAGGGATCATTCAACCATTTTTTATCATTGTGCTGATGAAGAAAATAATCAATAAGCATCCGCTGGCTATTCGCTGGTTTCATTGGATCAATTTTCCGGTGTTGGCAGTTATGATTTGGAGCGGGCTATTGATTTATTGGGCTAACGGCGTTTACCGGATCGGATGGGGCGATCAAACTATCTTAAAGTTTTTTCCCAAATCTTTTTATGAGGCTTTGAATATCAAGTACCGGTTGGCTGAAGGCATGAGTCTTCATTTTTTCTTTATGTGGATCTTTGCCATCAATGGCATTGTCTATTTTTTATACCTGCTGTTTTCAAAAGAGTACAAGCTCATTTTCCCCAATAAAAAATCGTTGAAAGAATCCTGGCAGGTAATATTGCATGATTTAAAAATCAGGAAAATCTTACCTGCACAAAAAAAATACAACGCCGCTCAACGACTGGCCTATACCAGCGTCATTATTTTAGGCTTTCTGATGCTGCTCACCGGCCTGGCCATTTATAAGCCAGCGCAATTAAATTGGCTGTGCAACCTGTTAGGTGGTTACGAGTGGGCCCGGGCCGAACATTTTATCATCACCATTTTATTCTTTCTGTTCTTTTTGGTACATGTTGCACAGGTGTTGTTGGCTGGCTGGAACAATTTTAGAGGCATGATTACTGGTTTCGAAATTGAAAAAACAAGCAGCAAAGAAAACACGGCTGTGCCGGAAGAAAATACTGGTAGACGGGAGTCCTGAAATAAATAAATTCATTTTTTATGAGCATGGATGAAAAAGTTGTTTCCCCGGCCTACATCAGGAATAGAACAATTATTTCGCTTTTGATATTTACCCTTTTTGTAGTGGGTTGTGTAGCCACATGGAAGTGGCTGTACAAACAACCCAAAGATCAAGGTGCATTGGCACCACTCCGAAAAGGCCTGGATGCCAATGAATTTATTTTTGGCAGTATTTATAGTATCAGCAATCTTTCTAAAACCTTTACAAAAAAGGATGCGGCAAAAAAAGTACGGGTGAATGGCAATGCCGGCATGAGCAACAATTTTGACACGGCAAGCTGGAGTTTACAAATTATAAAAGCTGCCGGGGATACCTTGAAAGTAAGTTTGGCAGACATTAAAAAGCTACCTAAAACCGAAGTGATTTTCAATTTTAAATGTATAGAAGGCTGGAGCCAGATCACTCATTGGGGCGGTGTAAAATTCAGCGATTTTATAAAACACTACCAACTGGAAGACCTGGCGCAGCGACAGTTTACGGGCCTTGTTACTCCAGACAATGGTTATTACGTAGGTATAGACAACCGGAGTATGATGCACAGCCAAACTATTTTATGTTACGAAATGAATGATGCGCCTTTACCCATGAACCAGGGTTATCCGCTTCGCCTCATCATACCGGTAAAATATGGTGTGAAACATCTCAAAAGAATTGGCTCCATCAACTTTAGCAACCAACGGCCAAAAGACTATTGGTACGAAAGAGGGTATGATTATTATTGTGGTCTATAGTTGTAAGGATGATTACCGCCTGCGGTGCGCTCTACCCCACTTACTGCGTTAACTAAATTTTCCAGACATAGGCACCATCGTTTTCCTACGAGGCACGTAAGCTTATTTTAATTTTACCGTCCTGCCAGTTCTCGCCGATAATTTTGCTGCCTCCAATATTTCCATCACCAGCATATTATTCTCCAGGGAATTAAGATCAAATGCCGGCAACACTATTTCATTGTTTACAACAGCAGCTAAAAAGGAGAAGGGATCATTGTAAGGTGCAGCTCGTTCCGCTAACTGGTAAGGCGTTTCCTTAAAGCCATCATAGCCTTCTGCCATGCGCAATCTTAAGGCACTTCTATTGTCTGCAAATATTGCTCCTGTAGTGCCATAAATTTCCATATCCTTTCTGCCAATGGGCCAGTTCCAGGAAGCCTGTATAGTGGCTTTTGATTTTTCATATACCAAAATGATGGTAGCCTCATCATCTACATTGGGATTATTCTCCGGCTGCAATTGTTGTGTGATGGCCGTAACTGAAACCGGTCTTTTTCCATTGTGTATCCAGGTACTCATGTTCACTCCATAGCAGCCAAAATCTGTGATGGCGCCTCCCCCGTTTTGTACCGGGTCTGTCAACCAATCTAAAAACTCTTTGTTAACCCCAATTTTTTTAGGGCCCCGGTGACCGTCTCTTACCACAATTTGTGTGAGGTTACCTATACTGTCTTTTGCCACCAAATCGTACGCTTTGTGTGTAGTGGGATACCAGGTGGTTTCATAATTGGTAAGCAGGTGAATCTTATATTTTTTTGCGAGCGCTTCCATTTTTTTCGCATGTGCCAGGCTCACCGCTAACGGTTTCTCCACCATTACATGAATGCCGAGGGGTGCACATTTTTGTACAATTGCCAAGTGCTCGTAAATGGTACCAAACGCCGTAACAGCTTCCGGCTTGGTTTGAGCGATCATTTCTTCCATGGTCGCAAAAACGATGTCCATGGAGTAGCCATGCTGTTGGGTGTATCGCTGCGCAAGGTCTTTGTTGGTTTCTACAATACCAACAATGGCAATGCGATCATCTTTAGGTCTGCCCAAAATCCAATGAACATGGGTATGAGTAAGCCCTACCACCCCTACTCTCAAAGGTTTTGTGGCAGCAAATAAGTTTGTGCTTGTGATGACAACTAAAATGAATATTGCAACAATATTTTTCATATCAAAACTGCTAACGGGTGGTAAATAATTATAAGAGTGAAGTTAGGATGATAACAGGAAGCCGGGCTAATGTAATTTTAAAACCATCTTTCCTGCCTTAGCGTATTACATCCCGATATGTTGGGAGGTCCATATTGGTGTTAGTCTTTAAATAAACAGTTTGATGAGGATCTTTTTTGTGCAGCCTTGGGGAGTCTTTGCAAGTGGGAACTGGTGAGTTTCTATGTACTTCAGTTTCACTCAACAGCAAAATAATAGTGGTAATGATTGCTGCAACCAGGATTAAAACTGGCTTTACAAAAAGGACATTGATGACCACTTTGTAAATATTCAGCAATGGTCAATTCATTGTAACACTCCCCACAAAGCACCCCCTTTGTATCAAACTCTGTTGCCGGCCAAACAGATGCATCATGATCAGCGGTTTCCCTGTGACAATCTATGCAAGCATAATATTCATTACAGCATTTCATACGAATGGCAATCACATCCCTGGTTGAATGATAATGGGTGCATCTAGTATGTTCATCTACAATTTTGCCTTTAACTTCTATATTTTGCTTGCCTTGCACTCGAAATTATTTAATGATAAAACAAGAGATAAAATTAATCGTATTTTTAATTGCGTTGCATAGTAAACCCGCTGGCTAAAAAAGTATCACCGCAATTGTTGCAGGCCCTGGTTTTTAATCAACGCCCTAAACGGTACCTGCGCCTTTTTTGTAGCACAAAACAAGAAATTTTCAGAACCCGTCCTTCGCCAATAAACACCAAAAATAACTATACTCACTAAAATAATTTACGGCCGCAATTGCAAACATTGAGCGCCAAAGACTGCTGTTAACATCACCGGCGATCATCAAAAGAAAAAATCCCGTAGCTCAGCTTCAATAAAAGCTCAATAAAGTTTTTCCGTACAAGTGAGTGACCCAGCATCAAGGCAGGGACAAGCTACAACGATGTTCAATAGTGTTACTCCTGCTCACAAAATAAATTCTTTATAAAAGTTAGCACATCTTCTACTCCTTCCCCTTCACCACCTCCCTCATTTGATACTCCTGTATTAGTGGCGGATTTTCCGGCGATAAAGTAAAATATACTTCCATATTTATTTTCTCGCCTTCAATAAGAAAGGTTCCCCTTAGTTGGTTCTCGGGTTTTATGGGTTTGATAGAAATGATGTTTCCGGCTTTGGCAAACAGGTCGGCAGCTTGTTTTCTTAAGCTATCGATGGGATAATCTGGAAAAAAGTTTTCAGCAAAGATGCCCGTGTGCTCTGCGTTTGCCCAGGCGGGTAAGACCTTCATCAATTCATTTTTACGCTGTTCCAAAATTTTGGATGGTTGTATACCCCGCTTCTGCAGACCGGCCATTTTAATAATCGTATCCAGCACATGCATGTTGATGCCGCTGGTGGGAGCATAGGTTCTATTTGCAAATGCTACTACGCCAATGCCGTAATCGGGCATAATAAACCAATTGCTGCCAAAGCCAGGCAGGCCACCGCTATGGCTAATATACACCCGGCTATCACAGTCCCGCAACCAACGCAAGCCATATGCATAGGACGTGGTGGTGGCACAGGTTCTTCCATCAGCATATTTATAGTCACCCATAAGGGTACTAAAACGCCAGGGCTGGTGCATCTCTCTTACCGAACTTCTTTTTATGGGGCCCGCTTCTGCTGCATTGCCTCCCGGCCAGGCACTGAGGTGAAAAGCCATGTAAGCGGCAAACTCATCTATAGAGCTGATGATACTGCCCATGGCGCCCCAGCTTCCATCGGGCGTATCGTGCAGCAATGTTTCTTCATTCCATTTGTTATTGAGCCATCGATAACCGTGTGCAAGTTTATTTGCTTCTACATCGCCATATTCGTAGGTGGTGGTTTTCATACCCAATGGCAACAGAATATTTTGTTTGATATAATCCTGGTAACGCATGCCGGAAACCTTGCTAATAATTTTTCCCTGTAATGCAAAACCGAGGTTACTGTACTCATACGCTATGCCTGGTGGATTGGAAAACGAAATTTGTTTGCCTAAAAAGTCCATGAAGTCTCTATCTGTGTCTGCCAGTTGCCGGTCGCCCCAGGGATTATCTTCCGGAAAACCTGCGCTGTGCGTCATCAAATGCCGGATAGTAATGTGTGGTGCGTCGGCCGTGGGATACACAACATCTTTCAATTCGGGAATGTATAAGTAAGCTGGGTCATCTAAATTTAATTTTCCTTCATCACGCAGTTTTAAAATGGCCATGCAAGTAAAGCTTTTGCTCATAGAGGCAATGCGAAAAAGCGATGCGGAGCTGGCGGGGATGTTCTTTTCAACATCCGTATATCCATAGCTGTTTTTGTAAACCAGTTGGCCATCTACCACCAGCCCAAAAGCAATAGCAGGAAAGTGATTTTCTTCCGCATGCTTTTTATACATGCTGTCTATGGTGGCAAAGGTTTTTTTAATCATTTCAAGGCGCACCGGGTCGTTCAGCCCTGGCTGGTTAGCACTGTCGTACCGGGTGGCAACTACTGTTTTGTGATTCGTATTTTCCTTACAGGAATAAAAAACGATCACTAAAAGGATTAAGTGCGCTCTTTTCATCAGCAGTTGGTTTAGGTAAACAAGTTATGTTTTTAAAAGTAATTTGCAATAGGGTGAACTTGCCGCAGGATCTAACGTAAAAAAGTTATTTCACTTTAGGAGAAGGAACATTTTTCTTCTAATGGATTACTGGTTTTATCTTTTTGCAACCATTTTCTTAATCGCCTTCAGGCTGCAACATCGCCTGCTTTACCATAATTTTTTTATCCATCATAAAATGATCAATTTAGCACCAAATACACCGAATGGCCACTTGGAAAAAATATAAAACACAAATATTATATGCATTTAGCCTGGCCTTGCTGTTCTTGTTGCTCAAGCTGGCAGAGTACAGGCTGCTTATAGTAGATCATAGCTTGGAAATTTATGCGGGCAGCATTGCACTGTTGTTTTTGTTACTGGGTATATGGATAGCGGGTAAAATTGTTAAGCCTAAAGAAAAGATCAGCATTGTAGAAAAGGAGCGTATCGTAGAGAAAGAAATTTATGTTACTTCAGCAACCACTTTTGTTCGCAATGAAAAAGCGCTCAAAGATTCAGAGATAAGCGCCCGGGAATTGGAAGTGCTCGAACTGGTTGCAAAAGGGTTGAGCAACCAGGAAATTGCAGCCGCATTATTTGTTTCCATCAACACCATTAAAACGCATATGACTAACCTGTTTGTAAAACTGGATGTTACCCGGCGCACCCAGGCTGTGGAAAAAGCAAAAACGCTTTTCATCATTCCGTAACGTCATACTTAAGTATTAAAAAAGAACTATTTTCAATAAATCACCCGAAAGTATGAGTGCTCTTCATGGCAGTTGTTGCATCTTAGCATCAGCATTTTTCCACCATCAAAACATACTTGTATGAAAAAATTAGTTCTTCGTTATGGCCTGCTGGGCGGTCTCTTTGTTGCCGCGGTATTGGCTACTGCCACTTTATATTCTTATAGTACCGGTCGCTTCGAAGGAAGCATGGTATTGGGATACGCATCCATGCTCCTTGCTTTCTCCCTCATTTTTGTGGCGGTAAAACAATTGAGAGATAAACACCATGGCGGTGTTATCAGCTTTGGAAAAGCTTTTAAAGCAGCCATATTAATTACGCTGGTTACTTCAACCATGTATGTGCTTACCTGGTTGGTTTGTTATTACTTCTTTATGCCAGACTTTATGCAGCAGTACAGTGCCTACATGATGCAAAAAGCTGCTACAGATGGATCCACAACTTTTGAGATAGCCATGCAGGCAGAACAAATGAAGACGTATGCTGACATGTACAAAAATCCCTTGTTCGTTGTCCTGCTTACCTACATGGAGATTTTGCCCGTTGGCGTTCTCGTGAGCCTGGTAGCAGCACTTATCCTTAAGCGAAAAAGAAATGAAGCCATCCAGGGAAACCCCTCTTTTACAACAGCGACCGCCTGAGAATAACTCATGGACTTAAAATAAAAAGCCGCCTCAAAAAAATGAGGCGGCTTTTGTTATTTTCTTCTGCAATTATTTATTTACAACCATCCGGGTTGTTTGTATATCCTTTCCATTCTGCAGTTTCACATAATATAACCCATTTGCCAGTTTGCTAACATCTAACTGGCGACTGTTGATGCCTGCCTGCACAGCAACCATTTTTCTTAGAACGATGCTTCCGAGTTGGTTGGTCACGGTCAACTCGGCCTGGCTGGTAGCAGCAGCTTCAAACACAAGGTTTGCAGCATAACCCGCCGGGTTGGGTGCAACCATTATTTTAATATTAGCCTGGCTAAACAAATTGGCATCCCTGCCTGCTGTGCCCAGTTCTACCCTGAGTGTGTAACAATTGGTAGCATTGCTTGCCTTCGCCTGCGGGTAAACCCTTGCATAATAAGTTCCTGCAGTTACGCTTGCACTGATGGACTCATTATTGGTACCACCATTACTAGATGATTGTAAAACCGAACCCGATCCATTAAGTAATGAAAGATGATAATTAGCTGGCAGGTTGGTGAGTGAAACAGTAATTGTACCACCAGTGTTGATTACGAATTTGTAATAATCATTATCACCTGTTGGGTTTAACAAGCCAAATACGTCTGTGTTTACAGGTATGGTTGCAGCACCCCCGGTTGTTCCGTTCGTACTAACATCATAAATACCGGGGCAAACAACGCCTGCTGCAGTTGTGAACTGCGCTGTTGCGTAAACGCTGGTTACTCCGCCTGCGCAAGTGGTTCTCACCCTATAGTCGTAAAGCGAGGAAGAAGCTAGCCCGGTTATAGAACGGGAAGTAGCTGTTGTACCCGTTACGGCATTGATCCATGTGGAGGCTGCAGCTAATTTATAATCTACATCATAACTAACGGCACCGCTTACACTATTCCAATTTACGGTAGCGCTGCTACTTGTAATGGATGTAGCAGATAAAGAAGTTGGCGAGGTGCAAGGGCCGGTGGTAGTAAATTGCGCTTGCACAAAACTGCCTGTGCCTGCAGAACAGGTTGCTTTTACACGCCAATCGTAGAAAGAACTTTGCGTAAGACCGGTAAGATCTGCAGTGGTGGCGGTTTGCGCTGATGCAACACTGATCCATGTGCTGCTGGAAGTTAGCTTGTACTCCACCGCATAACTAGTAGCATTTGTTACTGCAGCCCAGCTAATGGTAGCGCTGTTATCCGTAATATTTGTTGTGGTCAAACCCGTTGCATTGCCACAGGCAACGGCCGCTCCAATGGTGAAGTTGGTATTGCTGATATCGAAGAAAATGTTTCCTACCGATTCTACTTTTATCCTGGCAGTAGTTGTTCCTGAGTTTGGAATCACCAATGCTTCGGAGCCATCGTTTGGCGTGCTTTCTGTCAACACTGTTGCAAAAGTAAGTCCGCCATCTGTACTCAACGAAATTTTTACATTGGCACAACTCACGGGTGTAGCAGTGGTATTGGCTACGTTCCAGGTAATGTTTTGTGTAGAACCACCTGCCCAGTTTACATTGCTGTTTGGAGCGGTTACTACAAATGGACCCGATGTATTGCTTACGTTCACTACCGCATCTGTAAAGGCCGTTTGCCCTACAGTAAGGGGAGCTGCAGAGCTGTAAGCCCGGTTGTCCCTCACCGTTACTCTGAAATTTAGGGTGCGACTAACGGAGCTCAGCGCTTCTATGTTTGCTCCGGCATCGCCGCCTGGTAATGGACCCGTAACATTTAAGCCCGCAAGAACAGTAGAAAGTCTTGGAAAAACCCTGGTGCCTGTTGCCGTTGCAGGAAAAGTTAACCAGTTTGGCCCGGTCGTTTTTGTAGGCGATGCAACACTGCCTGTACCTGTTGTAGAAGAATTATCATTTTGTTCCCAGCAGTAAGTGAGTGCATCTCCATTTGCATCCTTAGCGGAAGTTGTAAGTGCAAACGGAGTGCTGATAGGAATGGTATAGTTACTCACCGCTGCTAAAACGGGAGCAACATTGTTTGCAGTAATATCTGTAGTTACCGGGCAGGTTTTGGTAGCAAGGTTTGCCTGTATCTGCGCAATGGTTGCCTGGTGAAAAATATCTATTGAATGCGGTGCTACATCTTGTGCTGTAATGCCTGCGTAACCCATGATGGTGATACCAGATCCTACTTCTTTATTTACACCAGTTCCTTCATTGCTCATAGAAAAAGTATGGTTGCCACCCAGTTGGTGACCCACTTCATGCGCTACATAATCAATATCAAAATTATCACCCTGTGGTATTCCATCTGCAGGCGAAGTGATGCCTGCTCCCTTTGCCAGCGAATTGCTGGTAGCAGGATTCACACACACGCAACCAATACAGCCCGCATTTCCACCGCCGCCACTTTTTCCAAACATATGGCCGATATCATAATTGGCACTGCCAATAACATTGGTAAGTGTTTGCTGCAATTGAAGGTTCCACTGGCTTAATGTAGTGGAATAGGGATCTGTTGAGGCGCTGTAATAAATAACCGACGTGGTGTTTGAAATAAGATTCAAATGCAACGCCAGGTCTCTTTCATAAATACCATTGCAGCGGGTAAGTGTAGCATTAAAAGCTGCTAACACAAGGCCTACTTGCGAGGCACTGGTAGCGCCGAAATAATTTGCATATTCTGCGTTGCAAGATTGAGCGAGGCGCATGGTTTTTAAGGTGCCGGTAGAACTGCCGGTCAACTCTGCCATGGGTGCATTAGACACTTTTAACTTGAGGTCAGCAGCCATCTGCTGATCATCTGTAGAGCATGTCCATGCAAGATTGCCTTTCTCCCTACGAGACTTGTAAACAGCATACACAGCATGGTCGCGGGAGTATGGCTCAATAAATTCATTGTCTCTATCAGTTCTAAAAACCATTGTTTGTATGCCCTGTGGAGAAATACTCAATTTTAAAGTGGCGTACTTATCAGTGATACCCTTGCCAGAAAACGCCCTAATCTCCGGGAACCGGGCTTGCAGATCCGGCTCAAAGTTAGAAGCTTCCACCACTTCAAACTGTTCGATCGCACCATCGGCGTTTGGCAGGGAAATGACGGTAGAATTAGCCGTAGCCTGCTTACCAGCTATGGTAAATAATTTTTGACGCATAGCGCCGCCATCTAAGTCAAATAGCTTGAACACGTCTGGGTAAGATAGTCTGGCAACTGCTTTATCTGTCTCAATAGTGGCCCTGCTCTTTGTATTGGCAGCCCAAAACCGATCGCTTTGGGCAAACCCCAAAGTAGTAACCATTGCTAACAGGGTTAGTAGTAAAACTCTTTTCATAAAATGATTGGTTAAAGTAAAAAATGAGTGAAGTAAATATAATCTTATAACCTTAACAAAACATTGGCAGTCTACAATTGTGGAAAACTGGCCCCGGTTGATAAATAAAGCCCTGGTACCGAGAAAAAGAAAAGTCTCCCAGCGGTGGTAATGTTCACCCGTTTTGAGTTAGGTATAACAACAACTATTGTTCAGCGGCGATCTGGCTTTTAGATAAAAATAAAAGCATCCTTGGCAAAAACATTTACAACGCCTCCGGGCAAATATTTTTTTGTAGCCGGTGGTAAACCCAGCCATCTTCATTGCTATGCTTACTGGAAAAGATTGATTAGTTTGCTGCAATGAATTTCATCACTTGCTTGCGCAACCATCAATAATATTGCATGAAAAAGTTTTATTTCTTTCTTAGTTTATTTATTTGTTTGGGAGCCAGGGGTCAAACTCCTGCCATGCAGGACCTTTTATCTTTTACAAAACCTGCCTTCAATCCCATTCTAAAAGCCGATACGAGCTTGCTTTTTTTTGATTCCCTGAAAAATGAAAACGTCAGGTGGCAGCGGGCCGATGTATTTAACCCGGCAGCAATTGTGAGAAAAGGAAAAGTGTACCTCTTTACCCGTAGCGAAGATAATCCTGCTGCCGGCATTGGCGGCCGCACTTCCCGGATTGGCCTTGCAGTAAGCAAAGACGGGCTTCATTTTAAGCATTACAAGAAGCCGGTTTTATACCCCAGGCAAGATGCGTTTATGGAATACGATTATCCTGGCGGTTGCGAGGACCCTCGTGTGGTAGAAACGGAAGATGGCCAGTACGTGATGGCATACACGAGCTGGAATAACCAAACTCCCAGGCTTTCGGTAGCTATTTCTAAAGATCTTTTTAACTGGCAAAAAAAGGGGCCTGCTTTTGCAGCCGCCTACGCTGGCAAATACCTGGACTTGGCATCAAAATCTGCCTCCATGATTACGACCATGAAAAAAGGCCGCCCAATACTTGCCAAAATAAACGGAAAATACTGGATGTACTGGGGCGAAGCTTTTGTAAACCTTGCCTGGAGCACCAACCTCTACGATTGGTACCCTATGCAGGATGCAGCCGGCAACCTTTCAAAAGTAATAGAAACAAGGCCCGGTAAATTCGACAGTGATTTGACGGAGTGCGGGCCACCGGCCCTCATAACAAAGGAAGGAATTTTGCTCTTATACAATGGCAAAAATGCGGGTAATGAGAAGGCTGATGCACAGTTGCCAAAGAACACTTACACCGTAGGCTATGTTTTGTTGGATGTAAGGGATATGCAAACTGTGATCAGCCGGGCAGATGCGCCTATTTTAAAACCTACCCTTCCACACGAAGTAACCGGGCAATATAAAGCGGGTACCATCTTTTCTGAAGGACTGGTATTTTTTAAAAAGAAATGGTTCTTGTATTACGGCACCGCAGATTCTTTTGTGGGGGTAGCGGTGTCTGATTAGATTAATACTTTGGGTGGTGGCACCCAACGAGAAACATTCAGAATTGTCGCCACTAATCCTCTGAGAAAAGGCCTCCAAAATTGAATTGAAAGAAGCGAATATCATGAAAAGATTAGTTGAACAATTTCGCACACTAACCTAAGTAAAATCCAGGTTAGTAGACTAATTTTCAGCAAAGGTTATTTTGCAAGTTGTAGGTGATAGGAAAATATATTGTACCCCAACTCTAAAAATCACGATGAATAATTCCACAAAAGCGGGTACAACTTTTACTTTACTAAGCTTATTTAGCCTATTACTATTTTCATTCAAAACAAACAACCCAGACTGTGGTTCGGTAAAAAATGGCACATTTCATTTTTATAAAGACAATGGTAGGCATCACGCCATTATAGTAAGAAGAGACTCTCTTCAAACAGAGATAAATACAAAAACACTTGACACTTCCTACTGGCGTGTTACATGGATTTCTGATTGTGAGTTTACAACAACCTTCATTTCAGGCACAAAAGCAAGGTCTCAAGAGGAGCTTGAATACTACAAGCAATCAACTCTAAAATTCAAAATTTCCAATTCAAGCAGAGAGTTTTACACCTACGATGCGTTGTTTACTTATAACAAAAACTACAAAATATTTTCAGATACAATGTGGCTGCTGAAGAAATAAAATCCTAAGGCACCCAGCGTTCAGGTGAAGATTTGTCAGTGCCGTCTGTTAAATAAAAATGCCTGACGCAGAAGCATGGTATAGGCAATGCATACCAGCCCTGGTGTAACCAGCCATTTCCAAATCAAAACCCAGGTTTGATAATTTAAGATATTGTAATTACATTGTGCATACAAATAAACCTACTTTATGGACATTTCAGTGATCCCTATTGGCAATTCAAAAGGAATTCGCCTGACAAAAACCTTAATTGAGAAGTACAATATCAAAGACACAGTTGAGCTTATTCTTGAAAAAGAATATATAATTTTGAAACCTAAAAGCGCTTCAAGAATTGGCTGGGAAAAATCCTTTAAAAAAATGCATAGCAATGGAGACGACAAACTGTTTATGTCTGATGTGTTCGAAGATGAAAATTTTGAAGAATGGATTTAAAGCAATATCAGATTGTGTTGGTTAATCTTGACCCAACCATAGGTAGCGAAATGAAAAAGATTCGTCCATGTGTAATTATTTCGCCTAACGAGATGAATAAATACCTTCAGACAATTGTCATTGCTCCAATGACAAGTAGCTCTAAACCTTACCCAACAAGAGTGGAAATCAAGCATAAAAAAACAAAGGGTTGGATAGTTTTGGATCAAATTAGAACTGTGGATAGACAAAGGATAGTAAAGATTTTAGACACGCTGATTGAAAAAGAAATTTCCAATGTAAAAGCAACACTTAGGGAAACTTATGTAGACTAGAAATCCAATCAAGGGCAGTTTTTTGCCACTGCTTGCACTCGCTAAAATATTTGAAGGGCCAATATTTCTAAGCTGTGACCGATGGAGAACCATATGCCGTGTGGAAATCCGGCCATTTCTAAAATTCGCAATATGCATATCTCGTATCTTATTAAAAAGCAAGCAAAAGAAACCCAATTTAACTTTGTCTTGTATCATCCCTCACTCCAACCCCGGGTAGCTGGTTTCCAAAAAGGTAATCATATCCTTGTCTGCATTTCGCATTTTTTTGTACAAGGAAAACAAACGGCCAGCACTGCTGTAATCATTCTGTAGTGCATAAGCAGCTACCAATTCAGGATAGGGCTCTGCAAATTGCGGATCGGCCGCTACTATTTTTTCAAAATGTTGAATGGCTTCTTCGGGCTCCCCTTTCAGGTTGAGCACAAGGCCCCGGTAATAATCCAGAAAAGGATCTTTGTTAATGAATGAATCCAGCATGTTGATAGCACCAAGGGCTTTGTCAAACTTTTGTTGGTTCAGGTACACGTCAATCATCATTAACTGAAAACCGGCATCATCTGCATACTTGGTTTCTATTTTTTGCTGGTAGTCCAGGTATTGCTGACCGCCCAGCTTCGACATTATTTGCAGGTAACGCATTTCGTACAACCTGTTGTTGCGAATATCATAAGGCAACCTGTCAAACTCTGCTTTTGCAAACTCGTAATTGGCATTTTTTAGATGTTGCGAAATATTGGTAAGTCTTATTTGCAGCTGGTTGGCTATGGCCGATTGCTCATGAGACGAAAACTTTTTCATCAAATCTGATACCGAGGCGCTTAAATTTTGCCCGGTGTTGTACAAGAACATATCTGCAATGCCCACCTGCTCTTTGAAATTGGTAAGTTCCATATCCAGGTAGGTAAAACCACCGCCGCCGAACACCCGGTAAATGATGTGTTGGCTGCCATCCTTTTCGTATTGTTTCACTTTTTTGAAACTTCCTTTGCCAGCCATCACATCATAAATATTCTTTTCATAACTGTTGCCGGCGAGCATCTTTTTCATTTCTCTTTCTATACCCTCAGATGACTTCACATTACCCGTTTCGTAAAGCCTCTTCATAAAAACAGGCACCAGTATATTTTTTTCCAGGAAATTTATTTTCATATCCCTTACTTCATTCTCTATTACAATAGAAAATGCGGCGGCCTGTTCTTTTGTAACCTTTGGCGGTTCGTTAGAGCAGGAGGCAAGAAACAGGCTACTGATAAAAATGACGAGCAGGTACTGGGTGCGGTACATCAAGTTGGTTTTGGTTGGTACTCAAAAGAAAGGCTAAGATATTTCAATTGGCCTGCTTATATACAGATTATTTAGAGAAAGGAAACATGGGTAGATTTTTAAATTATTAACGCACCGCAAGATTTTACATTCACGCAGTCCATCTATATTCGTGGTTAAAATACTTCTCGCCTGCTGCAGTCATTCTTTAAATATAAAACCCGGCAATTTAAAAATAGGAGCGCCATACAAAAGATGAGTTTCCTGGCTGCCCTGCTATTTTTACTATTATTCTACGCAGCGCTGCCCGCAAAATTATTTACGTCGCCCACTTCTTATGTGTTAGAAGATTCGCAGGGAGAACTGCTGAATGCCAGCATTGCCGCAGATGGCCAATGGCGTTTTCCTTACAATAAAAAACTGCCCCCTCATTTTGTGGATTGTATCACAGCATTTGAAGACAAACGCTTTTTCAAACACCCGGGGGTAGATGCCATTGCTTTTGTGCGGGCTGCGATTGCCAATACTGCTGGCACTTCTACACAAGGTGGAAGCACGCTGAGCATGCAGGTAATTCGCTTATCGCAAAAAAATAACCAGCGCACTATTTTAAATAAGATCAAAGAAAGCCTGCTGGCGCTTAGGTTAGAATGCTCTTATTCTAAAAAAGAGATACTGGCTCTGTATGCCAGCAATGCACCCTTCGGCAGCAATGTGGTGGGGTTGGATGCCGCTGCCTGGCGCTATTTTGGGCGAAGCCCGCAGCAACTGAGTTGGTCAGAGATGGCCACACTGGCAGTATTGCCCAATGCGCCCTCATTGGTGCACCCCGGCAAAAACAGGCAGCTATTGCTAGATAAAAGAAACCGGTTGTTAGATAAACTGGTAGCAGCCGGTAAGCTTTCTGCAGACGATGCAGCACTGGCCAAACTGGAAGACCTGCCCCTAAAACCTTTGCCCTTGCCACAACTGGCACCACATCTTTTACAATTGTTTAAAAAAGAAAACAAACAGCTTGCACGCTCTACCAAGCTTACCACAACGATCAATGGCACGCTGCAAAAAAATATAACCACCATCATCAACCAGCACCAGGCTGTTTTAAAAAACAACGGCATCAATAATATTTGTGCCTTGGTGCTTGATGTAGAAACAGGAAATACCCTTGCTTATATTGGCAATGTATACCAGCCAAAAAATAAAGAATTGGAGAGCGATGTAGATGTAGTGCAGGCGCCCCGCAGCCCTGGCAGTGCATTGAAACCAATTCTGTATGCAGCTATGTTAAGCGATGGCCTGCTTCTACCCAACAGCCTGGTACCTGATATTCCCACACAAATAAGTGGATACAACCCACAAAATTTTGACCTTGGTTATGATGGCGCCATCCCTGCACACCGTGCACTGGCAAGGAGCCTGAATGTGCCGGCTGTGCGGTTGTTGCAACAATATAAGTATCCCCGATTGTACGATTTGCTGCAGCAGGCTGGCATCACTACTTTAAAAAATCCTGCAGATTTTTATGGCTTGAGTTTGATACTCGGCGGCTGCGAAGTGAGAATGTGGGACCTTGCAGGCTTATATGCTTCTTTAGCAAGAATCGTAAATCACCAGGAAAAAAATAAGGGTATTGTGCAAACAGCCGATGTGCACCCCGCCCGGTACAGCAACGAAAAAATAGCGACTGCAAAAAAAAGCAATTTTCATTTTCCGCTGGATGCTACTTCTATCTACTACAGCTTTGAAGCCATGCAGGACGTAATGCGCCCCGGCGAAGAAGGACTCTGGCAACAGTTTACTTCTTCTAAAAAAATTGCCTGGAAAACCGGCACCAGCTTTGGCTTCAGGGATGGGTGGGCAGTGGGCGTTACCCCAACAAATGTAGTAGCAGTGTGGGTGGGCAATACCGATGGCGAGGGAAGGGCCGGGCTGGTGGGTATAGAAACGGCAGCACCGGTGATGTTCGATATTTTTCGGCTACTGCCCAACGTTAGTTTGCCTGGTGCTCCCGGAGGATGGTTTAAAAACCCGGCATACAATTACAGCTATGTGCCGGTTTGCCGGGCCACTGGTTTTAGGGCAAACATAGATTGTCCATTAACAGATACTTTAAAAATGCCACCCCTTGCAGGGCGAAGCCCGCTTTGCCCGTATCATACCATTGTGCAACTAGATGCAAGCGGGCAATACCGTGTAAATGATGGCTGCGAATCGCCGGCAAACATGCTGCAGCAGGCATGGTTTGTATTGCCCCCAACCATGGAGTTTTATTACAAACAGCGCAACCACGATTATAAATTACTACCAGCGATGAAGCCCGGTTGCAACGATATTGCTACCGGCAGGCAAATGGAAATCATTTACCCGCAACCCGGAATGAAAATTTATGTACCGGTAGAAATTGATGGAACCAAAGGCAAAACCATTTTTACTGCCACGCATAAAAACAGTCACACAAAAATATTCTGGAGTCTTGACGACCAGTTTGCAGGCAGCACAGAAAGATATCACCAACTGGCTTTGAGCCCCGCACCAGGCCCGCATTTGCTTACGCTTACTGATGATAAGGGTAACAGCATATCCCGATCTTTCCAAATCATAGAAAAGTAAACCGCCAGCTCCTGCAACCACCAGCTTTGTGAGGTGAGCGCTTTGGTAAAATATTCTATAATTTTACCGCAATTGCAGCCAAAACTTTTGGTAAGCATTTTTATTCAGCAAAAATCTTCCATGAAAAAAATCCTTCTTCTTTGCCTGGTTAGTTTTGGCAGCATAGCGGCCTTCAGCCAGGAAAAAAAATTATACCACCCAGAAGCGAATGCGGAAAAAGACATTGCAGCAGCTATTGCAACTGCTAAAGCCGGGAAAAAATATGTGCTCATACAGGCGGGTGGCAACTGGTGTAGCTGGTGCATAGAGTTTGCCCGCTTCACAAAAGCCAGCCCAAAGATAGATTCTGTGATGAGTGCCAGTTTTGTGTGGTACCATTTAAACTGGAGTAAAGAAAATGAGAACAAACCCATTTTTAAGAAATATGGTTACGCCCAGCGTTTCGGCTTTCCTGTATTTATCATCCTAAACGAACATGGAGAACGCATTCATACACAAAACAGCGAATACCTGGAAGACGGCAAGAAGAGTTACAGCCCTTCTAAAGTGCAGGCCTTCCTGGAAATGTGGAGCCCACGGGCGTTGAATCCTGAGATGTACGGGGACTAGTGGGTGGAGTGATGAGTTATGAATGAGGAATGAGAAATTATGAATTACGAGTGACGAATGACGAATTGGGAAGTGGGAGTTGGAGTTTGAGCTGGAAATTAGGAATGACGAGTCAGGAATGACGAATTGGGAGTTGGGAGTTGGAGCTGGGAAATTACGAATTACGAGTCAGGAATGACGAATTGGGAGTTGGGAACGAGTGACGAATGACGAATTGAAATCTACGATTGCCCATTGCCTATTGCCTATTGCCTATTGCCCATTGCCTATTGCCTATTGCCCATTGCCTATTGCCTATTGCCTATTGCCCATTGCCTATTGCCTATTGCCTATTGCCTATTGCCCATTGCCTATTGCCTATTGCCCATTGCCCATTGACTATTGCCCATTGCCCATTGACTATTGACCATTGCCCATTGACCCATTGACCATTGACGCCTATTGCCTATTGCCCATTGACTATTGCCTATTGCCCATTGACCCATTGACCATTGACGCCCATTGCCAATTGCCAATTGCCTATTGCCTATTGCCCATTGCCTATTGACCATTGCCCATTGACCCATTGAACATTGACCATTTTTTAACTAACATACTAAAAGCCGCACCATGTCTTCTCCCGATAAATTCTTCGATCTCGTAAGGCACCCGATTAAGTTCCGCCTATTCCTCCTATCTAAATTACCGAGCGCATATTTTAGTGGAGTAAGGGTAAGGTATGTAGATGAGGACAAAGCAGTGGTATCTGTCCCCTACAAATGGTTTAGCACCAACCCTTTTCGCAGCACTTATTTTGCTTGCCTCAGTATGGCAGCAGAAATGAGCACCGGCGTTTTGGCCATGGCCCATACTTACCAGCAGACGCCCGCCATAAGCATGTTGGTATTAAAAGTAGAGGGCAACTTTTTTAAAAAAGCTACAGGTCTTACAAGCTTCACCTGCGATGATGGTCAACTGGTGAGGCAACTGGTTAGAGAAGCAGCCGCATCTGGAAAGCCTGCCACCGCTGTTATGCGATCTACCGGAAAAAACAAAGACGGAGATACGGTGGCAGAATTTTCCATCACGTGGACGTTTAAAGCAAAAGCTAGCTGAGCCAACGTAATATTTCCTCCAACAACAAATGTTGTAAATTGCGCTTTCATGATACCAGCTACAGCCATTGGGATGCATTTTCCTGCTGAGGCTGGTGCCTTTAAATAAGAATCTTTCTTATTTACTTTACCTACGAACTACCTGTTAAATTTTTAACCTATATGTCAACAGAACTCAGAAAAGAACAAGCATTAGAATATCATTCCAAAGGACGACCCGGAAAAATTGAAGTAATACCAACCAAAGAAGCCAAAACCCAAAGAGACCTTTCGCTTGCCTACTCGCCCGGAGTAGCCGCACCCTGCCTTGAAATTGCAGCAAACCCCGAGGATGTTTATAAATATACTGCCAAAGGAAACCTGGTAGCAGTTATCAGCAATGGTACTGCAGTGCTGGGTTTGGGCGACATTGGCCCCGAAGCCAGCAAACCAGTCATGGAAGGAAAGGGTGTATTGTTCAAAATTTTTGCCGATATAGATGTATTTGATATTGAGATCAATGAAACCGATCCCGAAAAATTCGTGCAAATTGTAAAGGCGCTGGAGCCCACTTTTGGCGGTATCAACCTGGAAGACATCAAATCTCCCGAATGTTTTTATATAGAGCAGGAGTTGAAGAAAATATGCAACATTCCTGTGATGCATGATGACCAGCATGGCACCGCCATTATTTCTGCCGCAGCCTTGCTAAACGCACTTGAAATACAAAAGAAAAAAATTGACAAAATAAAAATAGTGGTGAATGGCGCAGGAGCTGCGGCCATGGCTTGTATACACTTGTATGAATTGCTGGGAGCAAAGCATGCCAACTTTATAGTGTTTGACCGACAAGGAATTATTTACAAAGGGCGGGAAGATGTGGAAGAACAGAAACAACCTTTTTGTGTAGATGCCAAATACAAAGATTATGATCTTGCCAGGGCCATGAAAGATTCGGATGTTTTTTTGGGGCTGAGTGTAGGAAATGTAGTTACGCCGGAAATGGTGAAAAGCATGGCCAGGAATCCCATCGTATTTGCAATGGCCAACCCCGACCCGGAAATTAGTTACGAAGCGGCAGTAGGTGCACGTAAAGACATCATCATGGCCACTGGCCGAAGCGATTTTCCCAACCAGGTAAACAACGTCCTCGGCTTTCCTTACATTTTTAGGGGTGCTTTAGATGTAAGGGCAACCCAGATAAATGAAGCGATGAAAATGGCGGCGGTAAAAGCGCTGGCAGCCCTGGCAAAATCAGGTGTACCAGATGTGGTAAACCTGGCCTACAACGATAAGAATATTGCCTTTGGACCAAATTATATTATTCCAAAACCGGTAGACCCCCGCTTACTGTGTACGGTAGCACCGGCAGTAGCAAAGGCTGCCATTGCGAGTGGCGTAGCCCGAAAAATAATTACCGATTGGGATGCCTACGAAATAGAACTGAATCAAAGGCTGGGCATGGACAACCAGCTTAGCCGGGCCATTGGTGCCAAAGCAAGGAGGGATCCAAAACGAATTGTTTTTGCCGATGCAGAGAATGTAAAAATATTAAAAACAGCACAGCTTGTGCTGGAAGAAAAAGTTGGATACCCCATGTTGTTGGGCAATGAAAAAAACATCCGGGAAATTGCAGCATTACAATCCATTGACCTGGAGGGCATACCTATCATAGATCCCAAGCACGAGGATACGCAAGAATTAAGGAAAGAGTTTGGCGAATTGTTTTTTGCGAAGCGCCATCGGAAGGGCGTAAACAAATACGAAGCGCCGAAGGTGATGAGAGACCGCAACCACTTTGGCTGTATGATGGTAGAAACAGGCATGGCAGACTGTATGATCAGCGGACTTAGCAGGAATTACCCCGATACCATCAAACCCGCCATACAAATTATTGGCACCGAGCCGGGCGTGAATAAGATAGCTGGTATGTACCTGTTGTTTACCAAAAAGGGTCCGCTCTTTTTAGCAGATACCACGGTCAATTTCAACCCCACAGCAGAAGAACTGGCCGAAATCACCTTGCTGGTGGCCAAAGAAGTACGCAATTTCAACATCACCCCAAGGATAGCCATGCTGTCTTATTCCAATTTTGGCAGCAGCGATTCTCCGGAAGCAAACCTGGTGCGCAAAGCAAGAGAGATTGTAAAACAAAAAGCCCCCACCCTCATCTGCGATGGAGAGATGCAAGGTATGATGGCTTTTAATAAAGACATTGTACGGGAAAACTATCCTTTTACCGAAGTGTTGAAAGGAGATGTAAACACCCTGATTTTCCCCAACCTTGCGGCAGGTAACATTGCTTACAATTTGTTGCAGGAAGTAGGCGGGGCAGATAGCATTGGTCCCATCTTACTGGGATTAAACAAACCGGTACACGTATTGCAACTCGGAAGTTCAATCCGTAGTATATTTAACATGGCTATTGTAGCCGTGATAGACGCTCAGCAAAAATCGAAGTCAATTACAGAGGAAGAAATGAAAAAAAGCAAATGGTGGAAGCGGTCCGAAAAGAAAAAAACAGCATCACCACTCACCAATAACCCGGTCAAATAATATTTCATGAACTTTTTTACACATTTTGGGAAATACATGCTCATGTTCAATGGCATGTTTCGCAGGCCTGAAAACGCTAAACTTTATTGGAAAGAGTTTATGCACCAGTGCTCTGATATTGGTATAAATTCCCTGGGCATTGTATCCATTATCTCTGTATTTATGGGTGCGGTAAGTACCGTGCAAACAGCTTACCAGCTTGTTTCTCCACTTATTGCTAAAACTGCCATTGCACAAATTGTGCGGGATACGGTGATCCTCGAGTTTGCTCCCACGCTGGTAAGCATTGTGCTGGCCGGTGTAGTGGGGAGCAGAATAGCCAGTGAATTGGGCAACATGCGTGTGAGCGAACAAATTGATGCCCTCGAGATCATGGGAATCAATACAAAGACTTACCTCATTCTACCAAAAATCGTGGCTGCTCTAATAACAATTCCCATGCTGGTTGTATTGGCAATGGTCTTAGGGATAATGGGCGGCAGACTGGCGGGTGCGGCAGCCGGCATTTTAAGTTCAGAGACATTTGACCGTGGAATTGCCCAGGGCTTCGTGCCCTACACCGTGGTTTTTTCGTTGATAAAAGCCTATACGTTTGCCTTTATCATCAGTTCTATTCCTGCTTTCTACGGCTACTATGTAAAAGGTGGAGCCTTAGAAATCGGGCGGTCTAGCACAAAATCGGTGGTAGTAAGTTGTGTGGTAATATTACTGGCAGATTATATATTGGCAGCCCTGCTGCTGTAAAGAAACCCCTCCGCCCCAAAAGGGGAAATGGGAGTTTTCGGTTTGTTAACTATTTTTTTAATAATTCTCTAGCTTTTCTTAGAGACTAAAAAGCCCCTTTAGGGGTTGGGGCCTATGATAGAATTTAAAAATATTAAAAAGAGTTTCGGCGAAAAATTGGTGCTGGATGGTGTGAGCCACATCATGCAAACCGGCAAAACCAACCTTATAATAGGTACCAGCGGCAGCGGCAAAACGGTTTTGCAAAAATGCCTGGTGGGTCTGTTTGAGCCAGACTCAGGCGAGATCATTTACGACGGCGTGAGTTTTACCGATATGACACAAGATGAAAGGAAAATGCTCCGTCAGCAGGTAGGAATGCTCTTCCAGGGATCGGCCTTATTTGATAGCATGACCGTAGAAGAAAATGTAATGTTTCCCTTGAGCATGTTTACCAACGACACCAATGCTGTAAAAAGAAAAAGAGTGAACGAAGTATTAGACAGGGTAAACTTGGTGGGAAGTAACAAAAAATTTCCGGCAGAGATAAGTGGTGGTATGAAAAAAAGAGTGGGCATTGCCCGGGCAATTGTACTGAACCCAAAATACCTGTTTTGCGATGAGCCCAACTCTGGCCTCGATCCGCAAACCTCTATGGTGATAGATAAACTTATTAAAGAACTGACGATAGAATACAATACCACTACCATCATCAATACACATGACATGAACAGTGTGATGGAAATAGGGGACAATATTCTGTATTTGGCAGAAGGAAGAAAAGAGTGGAACGGCAACAGCGAAGAAATTATTTTCTCTAAAAATGAACGCCTGAACGAATTTATATTTGCCTCCCAATTTTTGCAGGATGCTAAAAATATGCGCATGATGCAGGCCGAAGGCACGGTGGATGAGGATGGTAATATTGTTCAAACTTAACTACCGGTTGCGCATAAAAGAAACCAGCATAACAATTTTAGAAAATGGCCCCAGCTTTAATAAAGTTTGGGGTATTTTTTTTTGAAAAGCCAACAGCGTAACAATGGCTTTGGGCAATTCGCCCTCCCACCCGGTAGCCAGGATAGCTTCTTTAGTTTGAACGCCGAGGTTCCTGAACATGCGCCAGTAATAATCGTACACCCACACATTTTTTAAAATGACAGTACCGTGCTTTTGTAAAATATACAAGCTCTCTGGTACCACCACTTCTTTTACATGTTTGGTGGTTTGGGTTACCTGCTCCTGCCCCAGCCCAATGTTTACAAGGTTGCGGGGCAGGTAAACAAAACTTTGCTTTTTGGTTTTTAAAAAACGGATATATCCCTCAAAGTCTACCAGCCACTTCAGTTTTTCATCATAAAATATTTCTGGACTGTTTCTTTGAAAAACTGCACTGGGTGGACCAATGAAATTATTTTTGAAGAGATTGTACGGATCCTTCCTCAGCAACCGGCGGTGGAGGCTGCTGCAAAACACGGGGTCCATGTTGCCGGTATCCAGGTGCACATTGTAAAAAGCGGAGAAACAAAAATCTACGGCCGGGTTGCGCTCCAGGCAGTCGTAATATTCTTGAAGGGCTTCGTCACAGGACAACCAATCGTCATCATGAATTAGTTTAATATACTCCCCTTTTGCATGCTGCATAGCATAGTTCCAGTTGGCCGGGGTGCCTTTTGACGGAACATTTTTTAGGTATGTAATGTTGAGCTGGGCCTTGTACTCCTCCGCAATTTCCCAAACACTGTTGTCGGGGCTGTCATCGCTCAGTATCACTTCAAAATCTTTAAAAGTCTGGGTAGTCAATGCGCCCAGGTTGCGCCTTAGGAAATCAGCATTTTTATATGCAGGAATACAAACCGATATTTTCATTGTTATAAAACAGCCTTTGGCTGCATTGCAAACTTATCAATAAAATTCACCGTATTGGTGGTCGGGGTGAGTAATCCTGTTATTTCACCTATTTAGGATGCGGTGCAAAACTTCAAAATAGGGTTTGATAGATTTGATGCAAGCAGCCTTTTTTGCAACTTGTAGGTATGCATTACGAAGTAAGAGAGCCGGCTGTAGCCTACGGCAAAAAAAAGTTTACGTTGGAGGAATACTTACAGATTGAAAATGATTCTGCGGAAAAGCATGAGCTCTACAAAGGGGAAATATTTGATATCGCCGGGGCGAGTCCTACACATAATAAAATCTTTTCAAATCTTTTTGGCAACCTGTTTAACAAGCTTAGAGGTAAGGATTGCCTGCCCTATGGCAGTGATATGAGGATTCATATACCCGAAAATTCTCTTCACACTTACCCGGATATTTCCATCATCTGTGGGGATATCATTACAGCGCCGGAGAATGAGAACAGCGCCATTCGTCCCTCTGTAATCATTGAAATACTATCAGGCTCTACCCGTCAATACGATCAGTCCGGCAAGTTTAAATTATACAGAGACATTCCTACATTAACCGAATATATCATGGTAGATTCAGAGGCCATCAGGGTAGAAGTCTTTCGCATCAATGAGCAAAAGCGTTGGGAGTTGCAGGAATATAAATCCATCAACGAAATCCTTAACTTCCCCTTTCTGCAAATCGAAATTCCATTGGCAGATATTTACGAAGCCACAAAACTTTAGCACGGCCCTGCATTTCATTCATTAAAAGTCTCCTTGCCTGCTACTCCCACCTTTTTTGGGTAAAATACCGTTAATTTGCTGCACAATATTCAAAAAAGGATTTATGAAGATAGATTTCAAAAAGTTACTGCCACACATCATTGCTGTGCTGGTATTTTTAATTGTTGCAGTGGTATTTTGTAAACCTGCCGTAGAGGGAAAAGTGGTGTACCAACACGATTTGCAGGGCTGGAGAGGCATGGTGCAACAATCGTTAGAATTCAAAGAAACCTATGGCCATTATCCATTGTGGACGAACAGTCTTTTTAGCGGTATGCCTGCTTTTCAAATAGCGATGGATGCCACCCATTCTCTAAGTATGGGGTATTTTGAAAAAGTGATTAGCCTTGGATTGCCGCAGCCCATCAACTTCTTTTTCCTTGCTTGCATCTGTTTGTATTTCCTCTGCATTGTGCTACGCATCAACCCATGGATCAGTATTCTTGCGGGCCTGGCTTACGCTTATTCCACGTACGACCCGGTTATCATCATGGTGGGCCACGTAACCAAGATGGCTTCTATGGCCTATGCGCCTGCAGTGCTGGGTGCCTTCTTACTCATTTTACAAAGAAAATACTGGACCGGCACCGCCCTCCTGATACTCTTTTCCTTTTTACTGATCTCACAAAATCATGTGCAGATCGTTTACTATACTTTACTTATTGCATTGTCTATCGCCATAGCCTATGCGGTAAAAGCTTTTAAAGAAAATGAAAGCCTTCACCTTTTTAAATCTGGCGGGCTTGCTATTGTTGCAGGCTTAATTGGCCTGGCGGCAGCAGCTATCACCCTGATGCCTACGGCAGAGTATGCCAAGGAAACCATGCGTGGTGGCCGATCGGAACTTACAGATACTACCAACCTTGGTAATAAAACAAAAGGCGGGCTTGATAAAGATTATGCTTTTAACTGGAGCTACGGTATTGACGAAACCCTTACACTCCTGGTGCCCGGCATGTATGGTGGCAGCAGCGGCGGCGAGCTAACCGAAAAATCTGCGGTGGCCAATGTGTTGTTAGAGCAAGGAGTTTCCGAAGAAAATGCTGCACAGATAGCAAGGCAACTACCTACTTACTGGGGAGCACAGCCCAACACTTCCGGCCCTGTTTACCTGGGCGCTATCATTTGCTTTTTATTTATACTAGGACTTGTTTATTTAGATACCTGGCACAAATGGTGGATTGTTGCCGTTACCGTTTTTGCCATCATACTGGCATGGGGCAGCAACTTTAAAGCCTTCAATTATTTTCTTTTCGATTACATGCCGGTGTACAATAAATTTCGTGCACCCACCATGGCACTTGTAATACCTCAACTTACGGCGGCGGTAATGGCAGGGCTGGTTTTGCAAAAATTCTTTTTCGGTGGCGATGCAAAGGAGCTCTTGTTTAAAAAATTAAAATTGTCTGTCTACATCACGGCGGGCGTGCTCGCACTTACAACGCTTTTGTATTTCAGTTTTAACTACAGCAGTCAAAGTGATTCCCGCATCAAAGAAAACTTTGCCAGCAACATGTTGCAGGGCCAGGCGGCTCCCAGCCCACAAGTACAGTCACAGGCCAATGAGTTTGGGCAATCTATTGTACGGGCCCTGGCAGAAGATCGCAAAGGAATGTTTGGCGGCGATTTGCTCCGCAGCATATTACTCATAGCTGCCGCTATTGTGGTGCTGGGCTTGTTTGCAAAAAATAAAATGAAAGCCAATGTAGCCGTGGCCATTCTGATAGCACTCACGCTGATTGATCTTTTGCCCGTGGGCAAAAGGTATTTAAACGAAACAAATTTTGTAGAGAAAGGAAATATTGAAGAAGAGTTTGCACCCACCAATGCCGACAAAATGATTTTGCAGGATCCCGATCATAAAAATTTCAGGATCTACAATGCGGATGATCCTTATAACAGTGCAAAGCCCTCTTACCACCACAATTCCGTTGGCGGGTACAACCCGGCCAAACTTGCTATTTACCAGGACCTGATAGAGCACCAGCTAAGCAAAGGCAACATGCGCATTTTTGATATGTTGAACACAAAGTATTTTGTAGTGCAGGATCAACAAACAGGTGTACCCACAGCGCAACAAAACCCAGGCGCCATGGGCAATAGCTGGCTGGTAAAAGGAGTTCAATTTGTAAACAATGCAGATGAAGAAATGAAGGCGCTCGATAATTTTAACCCAGGAGACACGGCCATTATTGATAAGCGCTACCAGGCCAAAGTGAAGGGTACGCCCCAGTTTGATTCTGCTGCCACGCTCACGCTTATTGAAAATATCAATGATACCGTACGTTATGCTTACAATGCTGCCACGCCACAGTTTGCAGTTTTCAGCGAAATATATTATGAGAAGGGATGGAATGCTTATGTAGATGGCAACAAAACAGATTACGTGCGGGTGAACTATGTTTTGCGTGGTATGAGTTTACCGGCAGGCAAACACAATATTGAGTTTCGTTTTGAACCGGAGTCTTACAAAAGAGGCAATACCATTGCACTGTGGGCAACTATACTAGGCTTCCTGGCGCTGCTTGCTGCCCTGGCTATGAATATAAAAAAGAAGAAAATAGTTTAAGAAAAAACTTATGGTAATTGGCAATGGAATGATTGCGAAACGTTTTAGCAGCTATGCAGGTAACAAGGGCATCCTTGTTTTTGCATCTGGCGTTTCTAATTCATCCAGCATAGAAGACTCAGATTATAAAAGAGAAGAAGAGCTCTTACGCCATTCCATCCAGGATCATCCCGAAAAAACGCTTGTGTATTTCAGCACCTGCAGCATTTATGATCCCTCCCTTCAGGAATCTATTTATGTGAAGCATAAAATAAAGATGGAGCAACAGATACAGAGCAGCTCCAGCTCCTATATTATTTTCCGGGTGAGCAACCCTGTGGGCTTCACTCCTAACCGGCATACGGTATTGAACTTTTTTGCAACACATATTAAGGAGCAGGAACATTTTACTGTGTGGCAATATGCCAGCCGAAACCTGATTGATATGGAAGATGTTTTTAATATCTGCAATCATATCATTCAAAATACTGAACAGAGGAATTGCATCGTAAACATTGCCAATCCCGTAAACTACCCGGTTACCTTGATCATCCAGGCCATAGAAAAACATTTTTCCCTCAAAGGCAATTACAGCCTGGCAGAAAAAGGCAATAGCCCACTGGTAGACACAACAGCTATACAACCTTTGTTCGGGCTGTTACACATAGACTTTACCAATGATTACCTTGAAGCATTGCTGCAAAAATATTTTCCTTAATCATGACCTACCCCGCTGCTATTAAAAAATTAAAGTTAGAACACATAGGTGTGGCGCCTTTCGTATGGCTGGGAAAATTGGCTGGCAGTGTATTCCCATTAAAAACAAACCACAAGGCTTTTTTATTTTTTCCCAATGCAGATATTGGTGGTGCACCCAAGGTGAACCTGGATATTACTGAGCTACTGAAAGCAGATAATCCCCTCCTCATATTTTCTAAAAAAGCACACAATAATTTGTACCGGGAGCGGTATGAAAAAACCGGTGTAAAGATCATCGACCTTCATCCTTACATAGACAACAAGCTGTTTCACTTCATCAATTTCTTTTTTCGTGGCTTGTTGGCCGCCTGGATCAACCAGCAGGACAACCCGGTTGTTTTTGGCGGAGAAAGTATTTTTTTCTACAAAATTATTCCGCACCTGCGTAAAAACATTCGCTGTGTAGAGCTCACACATGTGGATGTGTGGATACCTTATACAATTGGTTTTATAGATAGAATCAATGCACGGGTTTTTAGTACCCGCAAGGGCATGCAAAAGGTAGAGGAACAGTACAAACAAAATAAACTGGCCGAACATTATTTTGAGCGGTTGTTCTTTGTGGACAATGCCGTGGATATTCCGGTTGTAAAGAATACCTCCAATGAAAAGATGGAAGTTTTTTTTATTGGCCGGGGTTCAGCGCAAAAAAGAATTCACCTGGTAGCTGCCATTGCTACCAGTATGCAGGAGCAACAGCTACCGGTACATTTTAATTTTGTAGGCGATGTAGAAAAAATGATTGATCCCGCCAGCCTTCCGTTTTGTACTTTTTACGGCACGGTAAAAGAAGAGGCTGTCATGCAGGAAATTTATCAAAAGGCAGATGTGCTTTTGCTTACTTCTGCTTTTGAAGGTTTACCGGTAGTGGTGATGCATATGATGGCCTATGGTAAAGTAGTGGTAAGCACCGCTGTGAGTGGAATACCCGATTATATTTTTCACCGGCAAAATGGAGTACTCCTCAGCGCACAAGATGAAGCGGGCATCATTAAGCAGGGCGTTGCGGAACTGGCGTGGCTCCTGGGCGAACCTCATCAAAGAGCATTGCTGGGTGCAGCCGCCCGGAAAGATGCCATGCGGCTTTTTAGCCGGGAGGCTTTTAACCAACAATATAGAAAGCTACTTTGCCTTTAAAATAGTTTGTTTATGAGTTTCATAAACTGGTTCATATTATAATAATAAATGCTTTCCATCAATCATTCATCTGCCCTATCTTTGCGCCACCATTTTTTCAATTTCAATTAAAAATATGTCAGTATTAGTTAACAAAGATTCCAAAGTAATTGTGCAGGGATTCACCGGTACCGAAGGTACTTTTCATGCAACACAAATGATAGAATACGGTACCAACCTGGTTGGTGGCGTTACCCCAGGCAAGGGCGGCAGTACTCATTTAGACAAACCAGTATTTAACACGGTGAGCGATGCAGTGAAAACCACGGGTGCCAATGTAAGTATCATATTTGTTCCACCAGCTTTTGCAGCAGATGCCATACTGGAAGCGGCCGAAGCCTCGGTAGCACTGGTAATTTGTATTACCGAAGGAATTCCTGTAGCCGATATGGTGAAAGTAAAAAGTTATTTAAAAGGTAGCCACACAAGGTTGATAGGCCCCAACTGCCCAGGCGTAATTACGGCAGATGAGTGCAAAGTGGGTATCATGCCCGGCTTTATTTTTAAGAAAGGCCGCATAGGTATTGTATCTAAATCTGGTACGCTTACGTACGAAGCCGCAGACCAGGTTGCCAAAGCTGGTCTGGGTATTTCTACTGCCATTGGTATTGGAGGCGATCCCATCATTGGTACAACTACCAAAGAGGCGGTTGAACTGTTTATGAACGATGATGAAACCGATGCGATTGTGATGATTGGTGAAATTGGTGGTGGTATGGAAGCTGAAGCGGCAGAGTACATTAAAAGCACCGGCAATAAAAAACCTGTAGTTGGTTTTATTGCAGGACAAACAGCACCTCCCGGCCGTCGTATGGGCCACGCAGGTGCTATTGTAGGTGGCGAAGACGATACAGCAGAAGCGAAGATGAAGATCATGGCTGCTTGCGGTATTCATGTAGTAGCAAGCCCTGCAGATATCGGTAAAACGATGGCTGAAGTAATGAGTAAATAAATAACAAGGAAACTATTTTATAAAAATCCGTTAGCTCGCTAACGGATTTTTTTGTGCCTGGTCTAAAATATTTTTTAAAGAAGTATTGGAACTTACCTTTCTACCGTCATTCACCGAACCTTATCGAACAAAAGCTTACAAATTTCAGCTTTCCACCGCAGCGAAGGCAAGGCATCTGGTGGTATCTTATTTCGTGAAGTTTATAGACCATGATATTAATTTGCTAATTTATGACTCCTGTTTATTGATTTTTTTAAGGTATTTAAATATGGGCTAAAGCCCGGAAATATTTTTGTTTTCTCTACCCCCGGCCTAAAGGCCGGGGCAATTCAAAACACCGGGAATTTGAAACGCCTGGTAATTTAAAATGTAGCAACTAATCGAGACTTTCCAATTGCCCTGCCTTTTAAGGCAGGGATAAAATGTCATTCGCCGTTTCGGGCTTTAGCCCATCTTGTAAGTTCGCCACAAAAGCCGGCAAATTAAAAGAAGCATAAAATTGAAAAGCCCTGCAATGTTGATAGCAGATAATAAAAGTTTTCTTTTTCCGGCCTAATGGCCAGGGCAATTCAAAAGCAGGGAATTTGAAACGACTGGTAATTTAAAATGTACCAGCTAATCGAGCATTGTCAATTGCCCTGCCTTTTAAGGCAGGGATAAAATTGTTTTGATCCGTGAATCTATAGAACCTGATATTAATCTTATAGTTTATTAATTCTGTTTGTTGATTTTTAAAGCTGGGCTAAAGCCCGAAAACACTTGTGTTCTCTACCCCCGGCCTAAAGGCCGGGGCAATTCAAAAGGCCGGGGCAATTCAAAACACCGGAGCAATTCAAAGGATGGGAATTTGAAACGACTGGTAATTTAAAATGTACCAGCTAATCGAGCATTTTCAATTGTCCTGCCTTTTAAGGCAGGGATAAAATTTCATTCGCCTCTTCGGGCTGTAGCCCATTTTGTTGGTGCGCCACAAAATCCGGCAAATTCAAAGAATCATACAATGCAAAAGCCCTACAATATTAATAGCAGATAATTAAAAGTTTCCTTTAACCGGCCTAATGGCCAGGGCAACTCAAAAGCAGGGAAATTGAAACGACTGGTAATTTAAAATGTACCAGCTAATCCAGACTTTTCAATTGCCCTGCCTTTTAAGGCAGGGATAAAAAGTCATTCGCCTCTTCGGGCTTTAGCCCATTGTGTTAACGCTTCACAAAAGCAAGCAAATTGAGAGAAGGTACAATGCAAAAGCCCTGCAACGTTAATATCAGATAATAAAAAGTTAAAGAAATAAACAGGGTTTCATTTATGTAAAAAAACAGGTGTGGTCATCTTAGGCATACCTGTTGCAACCAAGGCAGGTATCTTTGCATCTTGAATTATTAAACCCCTTTACATGAACTATCTGAAAATAGCAGCCACATTCCTTCTTGTCACCCTTAATTTTTTAAACGTGCAGGCACAACCTCCTAATGAATACAAAAGCGAGTGGGCTAAAATTGAGCAATTAGAAAAGAAAGGCCTCACGCAGGATGCGCTGAAAGAAGTGGTAAAAATCTTTGATGCTGCCAGTAAAGTTGGTAACCAGGCTCAAACCATTAAAGCTGCCATGTACCAAATGAAGTACCGCAATATGGTGGAAGAAGACAACCGGGAGAACAATATATTTTACCTGGATACGCTTACCCAACGTACTAAAGCGCCGGCAAAAAATATACTGCAAAGCATGCAGGCAGAACTTTTTCAAAGTTATCTGCAACAGAACCGTTACAAACTATACGATCGCACGCAGCTTACCAGCGAAGTAAGCAACGACATCAATACCTGGAGCCTGGCAAAATTACATGCAACCATCGCCACGCTATACAAAGCTTCACTTCAAAACGAAACGTTGCTCAAAACCACGCCACTCAATGGCCTGGATGCTATAATGACCAAGGGTGTGAACAGCCGGCATTTACGCCCAACCCTCTACGATTTTTTAGCACATAGGGCGCTAGACTATTTCATGAGCAGCGAAAATGATGTGACCCAACCCTCTTACCGGTTCATCATCAACAACGAAAAAGCTTTTGCACCCGTAGCAACTTTTATTCAGGCAAAATTTACCAGCCGCGACAGCAGTTCTTTGTATTACAATGCCATCTTAATGTTGCAAGACCTCTTGCGTTTTCATAGCAGCGATGCCAACAAAGATGCCTTGTTAGATGCAGATCTCAAAAGGCTGGCCTTTGTAAACGAACACGGAATTTTTAATGATAAAAGTAACTTGTATGAAGCAGCCTTGTTGAGCATAGAGAAGACCTATGCCGGCAATCCGGGTGTTGCACAAGCTATGTTTCTTCGTGCGCAGGAATACATGCAGCGTGGCGGCAGCTATCATCCCGTTACTAATAAAAACAATCAATTTGACCTGAAAAAAGCAAAGGAATTGTGTGAGCTGGCCATCAGGCAATATCCAAAATCGCAGGGAGCGGTGGCTTGCCAGAACCTGCTCAATCAAATTACCCAACCCTACCTGAACCTTGAAACAGAAAAAGTAAATGTACCGGGCGAGGCCTTCCGCACGCTGGTTAGATATAAGAACAGCCCTGTAATTTACCTGCGTGTAATTAAAACCAGCAGGGAAGCGTTACAAAAAATAGAAGCTGCAGGTTATGAGAACAACTGGAGCGAAGTGCTAAAACTAAAGAGCATTAAAAGCTGGTCTGTAAAATTGCCCGACCTGCAAGATTACCAGCAGCATTCAGCAGAAATAAAAATAGATGCGTTACCCACCGGCACTTACATCATACTCGCCAGCCTGAAGGCTGACTTTGAGATGGGCAATAATATTATTACCAGGCAAACGACTTATGTAAGTAACATCAGCTACATATTTAACCATAAAAAAGAAGTGTACGTGCTGCATAGAAACAGCGGGCAACCCCTTGCCAATGCTACGGTGCAGCTATGGGAGCAACAATACGATTATGCTACAAGGCGCAATACCAGCATCAAAAAAGAAAAATATACCACGGGTAAAAATGGAGAGTTAAACCTGGATTTGCCAACAGATAGGCAGCAGCAGTTTTTACAGATAAGCTACAACAAGGACACTTTATTTACCAACGATCCTTACTACAGTTACAACTACGATAGCTACCGCAGGCCCACACAAAAACGTAGTTTTCTGTTTATGGACAGGGCCATTTATCGCCCCGGCCAAACTGTTTTCTTCAAAGGTATTGTGGTAGACACAGATACATCAGGAAGAAAAAGTACGGTGGCAACAAACTATAGTACTAACATAGAGCTGTACGATGCCAACTACCAAAAAATAGCAACGGTGGGGGTGAAAACAAATGCCTATGGGTCTTTTAACGGAAGTTTTCAATTACCTGCGGGCAGCCTGAATGGCCAATTTTTTATACAAGATTCTGTAAATAAATCGCAACAATATTTTAAAGTAGAAGAATACAAACGACCGAAGTTTATCACCGAACTAAAAAAGCCGGAAGGCACTTATCGCCTCAACGAAATGATAACTGTTACCGGTAATGCAAAAGCGTATGCCGGCAATAATATTGACGCTGCAAAAGTTAGCTACCGTGTGGTGCGTAAAGTGCAGTATCCCATCTGGTGGGGCTGGGGCGGCTCAGGAAAAATATGGCCTCCTTATGGCAGAGGTTCCGCCATGGAAATTACCAATGGCGAAACGCTTACCGATGCAGACGGAAATTTTAAGATAAGTTTCAAAGCCATACCAGATGAAACCGTTGATAAAAAAGACCAGCCAATATTTTATTACGAAATAACAGCCGATGTTACAGACATCAACGGTGAAACAAGGAGCGGTGAAACAACCGTGGCCGTAGCTTACCAGGCTTTGCAGTTGGCTATTACCATACCCGAAAAGATGCTGGCAGACAGCTTGAAAAACATGTTGATCAGCAGCACAAATATGAATGGCATTTTTGAAAAAGCAACTGTGAATTTTAGTATGTACAAATTGCAGCAGCCGGGCCGCATTTTCCGCAAGCGTTATTGGGAAATGCCCGATCAATTTGTAATGACAAAAACTGAGTACTACGCAGCGTTTCCGCATGATGCTTATGCTGATGAAGACCAGCCAGGCAAGTGGAGTATGGGCAATAAAGTAATAGATTTAACGGATACAACCTCCAGCAATTCGTCATTCGTCATTCGTCAGTCGTCATTAGCACCGGGTTGGTACAAGATTATTGTTACCACAAAAGATAAATACGGAGAAGCCGTGAAGGCAGAAAAAATAATTTACTTAATGGATGAGCAAACACCCGCAGGCGAGGAACCAGTTGTTGTGTTGGTTAAAAATAAAGCTGCACAACCCGGTGAAAGTATTGCCTACAGCATCAACACAGGTTTTAAAAATATCTGGCTTATTCAAAACCTTAGCCGCAGCAGCCAGGAGAGGAAAACCTCTTACGAAAGCATTAGTGCCGGCAAGCCTTACCGCAATAATATTGTGGCAACAGAAAATGATCGTGGCGGCATACAATTAAATTATGCATTTGTGCAATACAACCGTCTTTATGAAGGTGGGGAATCGCTGGATGTGCCATGGAGTAACAAAGCCCTTGACATCAGCTACGAAACATTCCGGGATAAAATATTGCCTGGAAGTGAGGAGAAGTGGAGTGTAAAAATTAAAGGCATCAAAGGCGAAAAAATAGCTGCCGAATTGCTGGTAAATATGTACGACGCATCGCTGGACCAGTTTACTCCACATACCTGGACAAATCTCTCCGGCCTTTGGCCGGTAAACGCTGAACGCATTGACTGGCTTGCAGATAATTTTACCAGCGTTCAATCTGTGAATAGAGAAAATATGCCTGTTGACAACGTAGAGCCTCAGCAAAAAACTTATGATGCCCTGGTAAGCAATGGCTGGAACGAAGGATATTCTGACAGAATCATGTACATGCGTGCCGAAGCACAGGATGTAAGCACACCCGCACCGCAAGGAAATGCGGATGATGCCGGAAATCAAAATAAGAAAACCACTGGCAACAAAGAACAAGCAATGGCAGACTCTGCTACTCTTCCACCCGCCCCCAGGCCCGTGTCCAACGAAGGCATTCAAATTCGCAAAAACTTCAACGAAACCGCCTTCTTCTTTCCCAACCTCACAACCGATGCAGAAGGAAATGTAAGTTTTAGTTTCACCATTCCCGAAGCACTCACACAATGGAAACTGATGACGCTGGCACACGACAAAGACCTGGCAAGCGGCTATTCAGAAAAAACAGTCATCACCCAAAAACCCATGATGGTACAACCCAATGCACCAAGGTTTATAAGAGAAGGCGATCGGATGGAGTTGGTTACAAAAGTGGTGAACATGAGCGATAAAGAAATTACAGGCACCGTGCAACTGGAGCTGATAGATGCGGCTACCAATAAATCTGTTGATGGCTGGTTTAAAAATGTTTTTCCCAACCAGTATTTTACGGTGGAAGCCGGACAATCAACGGCCGTGAAATTCCCTGTAGAAATTCCTTTCAATTTCAACAGCGCATTAATTTACAGAATCAAGGCAGTTTCAAAAGCCTCCCCAACCGGGGGAGGTTTGGAGGGGGCCGGAGCTTTCAGCGACGGTGAAGAAGCCGCCGTACCGGTGCTCACCAACCGTATGCTGGTAACGGAAACTTTTCCCATCAATATGCGGAATACCAACAGTAAGCAATTCAGCTTTACGAAATTGCTCAACTCATTTGCTGCGGGCAGCCGGGACAATGCAACGCTTACGCATCATGCACTTACATTTGAATATACGAGCAACCCCGTATGGTATGCAGTCCAGGCGCTGCCCTACCTTACAGAGCTGGCTTCAGAAAATTCGGAGCAGCAGTTTACCAGGTATTATGCTAACACGCTGGCAAGTTTTGTAGCCACCAGTACACCTAAATTGAAAGCTGTTTTTGACAAGTGGAAAGCTCCCTCTCCTTCGGAGAGGGCGGGGGGAGAGGCCGCGGCTTTGCTGAGCAACCTTCAAAAAAATGAAGAGCTGAAATCTGCCTTGCTGGAAGAAACTCCCTGGGTGCTGGATGCCAAAAACGAGCACGAACAAAAAAAGAATATTGCCATTTTATTCGACATGGTGCGGCTTAGCAAAGAGAAAGCTGCCAGCCTGAACAAATTGAAAGAAATGCAAAGCAGCAATGGCGGCTTCACCTGGTTCAAAGGCGGGCCAGATGATCGTTACATCACCCAATACATCATCACCGGCCTGGGGCACTTGCGTAAATTAAAAGCCTTG
>JBBSJJ010000023.1:0-39783 GCA_038257335.1 Chitinophagales bacterium
ATTCTGTCGGGGCCCATTGCCTATTGCCTATTGCCGATTGACCCATTGCCCATTGCCCCCTACATTCTGTCGGTGCCGATTGCCCATTGCCTATTGCCTATTGCCGATTGACCCATTGCCCATTGCCCCCTACATTCTGTCGGTGCCGATTGCCCATTGCCTATTGCCTATTGCCGATTGACCCATTGCCCATTGCCCCCTACATTCTGTCGGGGCCCATTGCCCATTGCCTATTGCCGATTGACCCATTCACCATTCACAATTCACAATTGCCTACTGCAACCCCCGAAACGCTTCCCCCATATATTTGGTCATATCCCCGGCAAGCATAGCTTCCTGCGAATGGATGGCCGCAGCAATATCCCCGGCCATGCCATGAAGGTAAACGCCGAGGAGGCAGGCGTGTAAAGGGTTGTAGCCCTGCGCCAGCAAGCCGGTGAGCATCCCTGTGAGTACATCGCCGCTACCGCCGGTGGCCATGCCTGCGTTACCAGTACTGTTGAAATATCCCGTGCCATCTGGGCTGGCTATAAAACTGTGGTGCCCTTTTAATATGATCCAGCATTGCAGCTCTTCTGCTTTTTGCAGCGCCAATGCTATCCTTGTAAAGTCAGTGGCTGCTTTACCAAAAAGCCGTTCAAATTCTTTTGGATGTGGCGTAAGGATACTGCCGGCAGGCAGTTGTGCAAAAAGCTTTGTGTGCGCTGACAAAATGTTGAGGGCGTCTGCATCTATCACGCTGGGTATTTTTTTTTGCTGATCTTTCACAGCAGCCTGTTGCTCTAAAACATTTTGTAGCAAAGCCACGGCGTCATCATCCGTGCCGAGCCCCGGTCCGATACCTAATGCTGCATAACGGGAAGGATTTGCCAGCTCCCCGGTGGCGACCATTGCCTCTGGCGTAGTGATTTGTAAAATGTTTACACCTGCTTCGGGCACATGCACCGTGAGCAAACCCACACCTGCACGCAGGCAGGCCTGTGCACATAGCACAGCAGCGCCTATCTTACCATAACTGCCGGCTAACAGTAACGCATGGCCGAAGTTTCCCTTGTGTGCAAATTGCTTTCGGGGCAGGTAAATAGTTTGCAGCAGTTTTTTATCCAACAGGGTGTAAGCTGCCGGTTCGTTGGTTGCAAAATCAGGGTCGAGTCCTATGTCCAGGAGATGAAGCGTGCCGGTGGCTACTTCATTTTCCGGCAATAAAAAACAAGTCTTATAATGTTGAAAGCTGAGGGTATGCGTGGCATGAACCCGTAGCAAGTGTTTGCTACTCTCCTCTGTAAACATACCCGAGGGCAGATCGATGCTCAGCACCGTGCAATGTGCGTCGTTAATATATTGAACCAATTGCGCCGCCAATGCCTGCAACGGACGGTTGAGACCGGTGCCAAACAAGGCATCAATCACACAATCTCCTTTTTGCAACATGGGAAAATCGTCTTCGGTTGCTAAGCGGATAATTTCCGAGTTGAGTTTATCCATTCCCTGCAAATTGGTTTCAAAATCTGCACTTTGTTTGCCGGTAGTTGGCAGCAGGTATGTCTTTACCGGGTAACCATCTTGTGCCAGGAGTGCAGCAAGGGCAAGGCCATCGCCGCCGTTGCTTCCCCGCCCGCAGCATACATGAAAGCAAGCCGGCTCTTCCAGTTTCAGGTGTTTGTTTATCCATTGCAGACAGGCCGTAGCTGCCCGCTGCATTAAGGCAAGCGAAGATATTTGCTGCGCTTGCATGGTCTGTGCTTCCCATCGGCGTATCTGTGCGGCTGTAAAAATTTTCATGCTTACCTTTTTAAAGTCTGATCAGCCCAGATGCATTTTAAAAAATTCTATGCTTCTTTGCCAGGCCAGTTTTGCTGTAGCCTCATTGTAGCGGGCACCGGCAGTATCGTTGTGAAAGGCATGGTTCACGCCTTCGTACATGTACAGCTCGTAGGGAATGTGGCTTAGTTTGAGCGCTGCTTCGTAGGCAGGTATACCTGCATTCACCCTTTCGTCAAGGCTGGCATAGTGCAACTGCAGGGAAGCTTTAATACCACTTACTTTTTCTGCGGCAGGTTGCCGGCCATAAAATGCTACCGCTGCTTTAAGCGAGGGTACATTTACAGCCAGGTCGTTGGCCATGGCACCGCCCCAGCAAAATCCTACACAACCTACATGGCCATTAAAATCTGCCCTTGTGGCCAGGTAGTCAAAAACGTTCATGAAATTTTGCAGGTTGTCGGCTGGTTTCAGTTCCTGGAACTTTGCTCTTGCCTCATCTTCTGTTGCGGGTAGCGGGCCCAGTGCCGACAATGCGTTGGGAGCAATGGCCAAAAATCCTTCTTTGGCTGCACGCCGGGCCACATCTTCTATGTGTGCATTCAGGCCGCGGTTTTCGTGGATGATAATGATGGCAGGATATTTTTTATTTTCTTTTGGACGGCCCACATAAGCCTGCATGTTTTGCGGTGTGCCATCATAAGCAATGCTTTCGGTAAAAAGATCTTCTACAGGTGTAACGGCAGCCTGCGCCTGGTTCACTTCTATGAGTGGCAGCATAGCCATCGCAGCAGCAGTGCTACCGGTAAGCAATACCAGCCGCCTTAGAAACTCGCTTCTCTTTAATGGCTTGTGGGTATACTCATCGTAAAGGTTAATGATTTCCTGTTTCATAAAACATTTTTAGTGTTTTCAAATTACTCAATTAAAATCACAACGTGGTTTCTATCGAATGGTGAAACCTTTTCCCTGGCAACGGCTATAATATCTACCCAATAAAAATGCCGGCAATACACCGGCATCTCTTAAAAACTTAATTGTTGTAAAATGACTAGTATTAAGTGCGAATTTTAAATGGTCAGTACTCACAATTGACCATTCACTATTCACAACCAGAACCGTCATATTATTTATAACATAGCACTAGTTCAACGTTGCTGCTACACTCACTTTTGCATCCTGGGCAATTTTTTTACCATCAGCCATCACTCCAAACTCCGGAAGGTTAACGGTAAAATTGGCTACACTGCTTATTTTTCCTCCTTTGATGGTAATGCTGGCAGGGGCTGTAATGGCCTTGGTTGTTTCTTTAATGGTAAGGTCGCCGGTTACCGATACTGTATAGACGCCATCTTTTTTAAAGTTCACTTTCGCCGGGTCTTCTATCTTTCCCTTGAAACTAAATTTGGGAAATTTCTCAGAGTTCAACCATCTTTCTGCATTAAAATGTTCTTCTACTTTTTTGTTTTCAAAAGCAAAATTCTTTACCGCTGCTTCAAATTGTACGATGCCTGTTTTGGGGTCGAGGGCGGCAATCACTGTTTTGTTTTCTGCTTTGGCAACCGGGTCAGCCGGCGTAGAAGCATCAAAGCTAATGGTAGCTGAAGTTGTTTTTTTTGCTTGCGCAAACAGTCCTGCACTGGCCAGCATCAAAGCAAAAAGGAATGTAGTCTTCTTCATGTTTAGTAATTGTTTATTTTAATTATTAAGAATGGCGTGTTTGAAGGAAATGGTTTGCGTGCCCATAATCTCGCTGAAGATACTGCCGCTGCACAGCCCCTTTACCGCTACTCTATCACCTGGCTTGAAGGCTTTTACTTTAGCAGCCTGGTCTTTTTCAAAATCGAAGATAACGTAAGAACCCGTGCTGTCGGCCATGCTGAGGGTTGCCGTAGAATCTTTAGCATTTAGTTCTGAAATGATACCCGTCACTTCCACAATTTGTTCCCGGTACTTAGCATTCGCAGCACTGTCTGTGGTTACAAATTCTTGAATGAGTGCCACAGCATCTACCTTGTAGGCTGCTGTTAATGTTTGCGTAGCCGCCACTTTTTCTGTCAGTTGGCTTTTTTTTATCTGGCTAAAAGCCAGGTAAGAGAGTGCGATGGGGGCAATGATAAAAAGTAATTTCCATACTAGTTTTTTTTGCCAGCTACATAAAATCAACCCAATGCTGGCAATAACAGCCGCATAAAATGCCGGCTGCAAAGCGCCCGGTAAGCTAATGGCGGGATCAAACATGTTAAGTTCGTTGGTAAAAAGTGCATACACCACAGCAAGGCTTAATGCCAGCGCTCCTGCCATGGCGCCCCACAATGTTGCATGTCTTTTTTTAAGGAGTACCAGCAATATAACCACAAGGGAAAGTACCGGTATTAGCCAAAACACAGCGTTGGCAAAATCCATTTCGGGAAAGGGGCTGGCCAGGCCGAAATTAGTTTCTGATAAGTTGTAGAAATTGCCGGTAGCCATGTCTTTTGCCGACACTGGCACGCTTCCCCAATTAACCCAGGGTAAAAAAAAACTCAGCAGGATGCCGGCAGCAAACAATACAGAAAGTCTCTTCGTAAAATGGCTTGGTTGATGTGTAGTCATATTAGCTTGCTATTTCCCATGAGGAAAAACAAATATACAGTGTTTAAACAACGAAGTGTGAGAACGTGCCTGATTAATAATCACGCCGTAGGAAAATCCTGGAAGCAGCTATTGAATCTGGCTGGCACTATGTGACAGGCATGCAGCTAATTTTGACAATGATAAACTGGCTTCCTCTTTCAAGTTAATGCAACTTGTACCCGAATTTCAACTCCGGTCTTAAAAGCAGTTAGGGTGCTTGCTTTTTTTCCAATATTGAATAATGGCAGTTATGTCAGAAAGTATTTCGCTATAACTGGAGGCCTTTTTAAAAAAGCCCTGGATGCTCATCTGCAGAAATGCCTTTGAAACATCTGACTCTGTAGCCGAGGTGGAGTAAAAAATAAAAGGAATACATTTTTTCTTTAGCTCAGGATGAGCATCTACATCTCTTTTAAAGTCTAGTCCATTCTGTAAGGGCAAATTAACGTCGCAAATAACGAGGAAAGGCTGGGCTGTTGTTTCCCGCAAGTACTTCATTGCTTCAATAGGATTGTGAAAATAGATCAACTCATTGCCTATATTCAAATCTTTTAGTGCTTCCTGCATGGTTAAAACATCATCACTATCATCTTCTATTAAAACTATGGGACCTGTGGGAGTCATAAGTAAAGCTATTACGAGATTAAAAAAGTTTTTTCTATTCTAGGAACGGTTTTTTGAATGTGCTCCTAAAACACCGATACAAACCTGGACTGCAAATTAAGAAATGTTATTCGAAAGTGTTTTGGAAATACCCTGTGCTCTAGGATACTATTTTAATAGATTTGCAGGAAATCGTTTATTCATTTATCTATGTCATTATTTTCTCATGCTTGCATTTCAATTGCGAACACTCAAGATATTGTTGCCATCAAAAATTTGTTGAACAGTGCTTACCGGGGCGAGACTTCCCGCAGGGGCTGGACGACGGAAGCAGATATTATTGCAGGGGAGGTTCGTACAGATAACAACAATCTGCTGGAAGTAATGCAACTACCGTCAAGTGTTTTTCTAAAGTATACCAACGAAAAAAACGAAATTGTTGGATGTGTAAACCTGCAGCAACATGGAAGTAAAATTTACCTGGGTATGTTTAGTGTAAGCCCGTTGTTGCAGGGCTTCGGTATAGGCAAATATTTACTAAAGGCGGCGGAGGAATATGCGCTTTCCCTACATTGTAATATTATTTATATGAGTGTGATTTCGGTTCGCTCCGAATTGATTGGCTGGTATAATAGAAATGGCTACCTGGAAACCGGTGAACGAAAAGCTTTTGTAGAAGATGGCCTTACAGGTAAACATTTGCAGCCACTGGAATTTATTATTTTAGAAAAGGGTTTGAATAAATAAAGTGGATTTTTATTTTCAATAATTGATATCATCTCCATCTTTTGTTTTTCCTCGTTATTTAAGTTGTTTGCCAACTTCTACCATTGGTTATTAAAATAAATCTATATCTCAAATAGATCAATGACATTTATTTGTCAAATCCTTCAACACAATCCATTAAACGAATTACAATGTGGTAGCTTTGCGGCCTAAAGCAAAAAATATGACATTAGTAGGAAAAAAAGCGCCACATTTTACGGTGGGTGCAGTAATTAACGGAGAAGAAATTGTAGATGATTTTAGTTTGGATCAGTACCTTGGAAAGAAGAATGTGTTGTTTTTCTTTTACCCCAAAGATTTTACATTCGTGTGCCCAACAGAGATTCATGCCTTTCAGGAAAAACTGGCTGAATTTGAAAAAAGAGATACCATTGTTATAGGATGTTCTACAGATTCTGAAGAAACACACCTGGCATGGTTAAATACTGCAAAAGATAATGCTGGCATACAGGGCGTTACTTTTCCGATAGTGGCCGATCATTCAAAAACCATATCATTGAATTATGGCGTGTTGGGTGGTGAGTATGTATACAACAATGAAACAAAACAATGGTCTTTTAATGGAGCGCCTATGGCTTACCGGGGAACTTTTTTAATAGATAAAGAAGGTATTGTAAGGCACGCCTCGGTGAATGATTTTCCTTTGGGCAGAAATATCGAAGAATATATTCGCCTGCTGGATGCACAAATACATGTAGAGAAATTTGGAGAAGTTTGTCCTGCAAACTGGGAAGAAGGTAAAGATGCAATGGTAGCCACCAATAAAGGAGTTACAGATTATTTTTCTACCAACTAAAAAAATTCGGAAGAAAATATTTTGCATGAACATTTTAAAAAATTAAAACATGTTAATAGAATTACAGGAAGATAATTTAGACACTGTTGTTGCAGGAAACGAAACGGTGATGGTGCAGTTTTCTGCTGGCTGGTGTGGCAACTGCCGGTTGATGAAACCAAAATTTAAAAGATTATCAACAGAAAATGAAAGCATTGATTTTGTGTTGGTAGATGCAGAGAAATTTCCCAATTCAAGGAAACTGGCCAATGTAAGCAACCTGCCTACTTTTGCTGCGTTTAAAAACGGGGTTTTAATAAACCAGGTACAAACCAATAAAGAAGATCTTTTAAAAACCTTATTAAATGAAGTTACCAGTAATTAGACATATACAAAGAACCGGATCGGTAGAGGAAATAAATCAAACCATCAGTGTGTTGGAAAATATTTCGGAAGCACCTTCAATAACAGATGCAGAACTGGATGTGATAGGAGAATTAATCTCTAATCTCTGCGGCGCATTGGAAGTGCATCAGCTAATTGCCAGTGGGATGCCGGAAAAAGATGCCTGTAATACCTTTATGAAAAAAGTGATAGGATCTATCGATCAATAATTTTAAATCTGCAATTTATATTTACAGGTAAAACTGTAAAAAAATTTCAGCAAATAAAAATGCCCTTCTTAAAGCAGGGCATTTTTATTTGTGGACAATGCTAATTACTGTGGGATTCAGGTACCGGGCATTAAGTATAAATTTGTTCAAGAAAAATCAACCCGTTGCAAAAATGTTCCTTTATTTAAGTGTAGTCATGTATGGCAAATTTTAAGATTGTTGTTTTCATCCTGGCTATCATGATCATGTTGATTGCGATATCTAACCGACGAAAACTTCCTTACCCTGTACTGTTACTGGCGGCTGGTTTGATCATTGGCTTTGTGCCCATTTTGCCCAAGCTGGCCCTGGACCCCGATGTGGTTTTCTTCATCATTCTTCCGCCTTTGTTATACGATGCTGCCTATAAAACATCCTGGCACGAGTTCAAGACCTCTATCAGGCCCATATCGGCGCTGGCAATTTCGCTTGTTTTTTTTACAACGGTGGCAGTAGCTGTTACTACGCACTATCTCATACCGGGCTTTAGCTGGCCCCTGGCATTTGTGCTGGGTGCCGTTGTATCGCCGCCAGATGCAGTGGCCTCTTCTGGTATTATCAAAGGCCTGGGGCTTCATAAAAAAGTAATCACCATTTTGGAAGGCGAAAGTTTGGTGAACGACGCCTCGGCATTGATAGCCTACCGGTATGCCGTAGCCGCAGTTAGTACGGGTGCATTTGTATTTTGGGAAGCTGGCTTAGGGTTTTTGATGGTAGCCGGCGTGGGTATAGTTATTGGCGTAGCTACCGGTTATATTTTTGTGGCCGCCCATAGGAAGATTGAAAACAATTCTGTTGTGGAAACAAGCCTAACCCTGCTGGCTCCTTTTATATCTTACCATGCGGCTGAATATTTTCACATGTCCGGGGTGCTGGCTGTGGTAAGTACCGGCCTGGTAATGTCCTGGCGGGCGCCAGAGGTATTTTCTTACCAAACCCGCATGCGCACCAGGCTTGTATGGGATACGTTGATATTTTTGATGCAAGGTTTTGTTTTTATCCTCATCGGCCTGCAACTACCTGCCGTTATCAGGGGCATGGGAAGTTACCCTTTGGAAGATATTTTAGGTTATGGCCTCATCATTAGCCTGGTAACCATCATCGTAAGAATGGTATGGGTTTTTGCCGGTGCCAACATGCAACGTATGTTTAAAAAAGGCCACAGCGGTTTTGGGAGCACTAATGAAAACACCCTTAACGGCAATACCTGGAAGAATGTTTTATTGGTGGCATGGACCGGTACCAGGGGAGTTATTTCTTTGGCAGCAGCGCTTGCCCTGCCGTTGGTAACTACCAATGGTGCACCCTTCCCCAAGCGGGACTCCATTATTTTCCTGGCATTCGTGGTCATCTTTGTTACCCTGGTGGTGCAAGGCCTTACGCTTCCACTTTTGGTGAGGTGGCTACGCATTGAACCTGCCAAAGATGCAGCCAGTGAGCAGAGAGAACTGCAATTGTTTATGGCCACCAATACGCTCAACTTTGTAGAGCAAGACATGCTGGAAGGCAGCAGCCACGTAAAAGAAAAATTGAAAAGGAAGTACGATTTCATCGTGAGGCAGCTTACCACCGAGCACCTGCGCCAGCAAAAGATTGCAAGAAATAAGGAGGAACTGTCGGCCGCAGAGCCAGGTGAACTGCTGAAGGCACAACTGGAGATCAGCAAGTTTCAACGGACGCTTTTGCTGAAGCTACACAAGGAGGGCGATTTTGGGGATGATGTTATAAAAGAAGCAGAACAGGAGATGGATATTAATGAGCTGAAGTTAAATTTGCAGGTGCCCGAAGCAGAATAAGCGTTGCTGCTTACTCAGGGGCCGATTGATCCAATTTCGCCATTTCAGCTACGAGTTCCTGTTGTTTTTCAGAAAGGTTGGTGGGTAATTTTATTTCGTAGGTAACGTACAAATCACCAAACTCTCCTTCTTTTTTATACACAGGAAAGCCTTTCCCTTTCAGTCTTATTTTTGTGCCGTGCTGTGTTTCGGAGGTTACCTTCATTTTTACCTTTCCGGTTAAGGTTTGTATGGTGGCAGTGCCGCCCAATAAAGCAGTGTACAAATCAATCGTAACCGTAGTAAAAAGATCGCTGCCGGTACGTTTGAAAACCGGGTGAGGAGCTATCACAAATGTGAGGTAGAGGTCGCCTGCCGGCCCGCCATTTACCCCGGCACCACCATGGCCTTTTACCTTTATTACTTGCCCGTTTTCTATGCCGGCAGGAATAGTGATGCGAATATTTTTGCCATTTACTGCCATGGTTTGCTGATGGGTTTCCATGGCATCTGTAAGGCTCAGTTTCAACTCGGCATTGTAATCTTGTCCACGCATTTTAGCTTGCCTGCCCCGGTTGCCACCACCGCCAAACATAGATTCAAAAAAGCTGGAAAAGTCACCGCCATCGTCTCCGCCAAACTGCCCGCCGCCACCAAAGGGTGATTGCCTTTGGTGGCGGCGCTGTTGATCAAATTGGTCGGCATGCTGCCAATCTTTACCATATTGATCATACTTTTTTCTTTTGAGGGGATCACTCAACACTTCGTTGGCTTCATTGGCCTGCTGAAACTTTTTATGGGCTTCCTTATCATTTGGGTTTACATCCGGATGTAGCTTCCGGGCTAATTTGCGATAGGCTTTTTTAATATCGTCCTCCGTGGCGTTCTTCTCTAAACCCAGCACTTTATAGTAGTCTATGAAATCCATATGAATTGCTTTTAAATCTTGTGCTTACAAAGGTACATACCAATACAGTGTATTCTTTCATATTTCGCATAGCGCTCTGCGCACGAAGAAACCTTTGTGGCAGGGATTGCAAAATTTGAATGCGTACTTATCGTATTTGCATTTAAAGAAGGATGGCACGTAAACATTAAAAATAACAAAAGGACTGCAGGCTTTCGTTACTGCATATCCATTCAATTATTTAAGGTGCTTCAAAAACGAGGAGGGGCAATCTGAGTTTCATAGCCGGAAACCATCCCCTTTAGAAAGGGTATGGTATGGTCAAAGCTCATTCGTATTTACACAAAGGCAGTGGCGAAAAAGTTAGGGCATTAATTTAACATTGAAGGCATTGGCACCTTTGGGGCCCATTTCCACTTCAAAAATAACTTTGCTATTTTCTTCGATCGGGTCTTTCAATCCGTTCATGTGCACAAATATGCTTTCCTGTGTTTCGTGATCTTTGATAAAGCCATAACCTTTGGCGCCGTTGAAAAATGTAACGGTACCTTTCCTGATCAGGTCTTCCGGATTGGCATCTTGCTGCCTTGGTACGCCTATTTCAATGTCTTCCAATTTGATCTTCCTCATCTTTTGAGGATCTGGAGGCGTTGCAGAAATGTTTCCATTCTCATCAATGTATGCCATCATATCATCCAGGCTGCTCGACTTTGGATTGTCTTTGCGTTCCTGCTTTTTTTCTTGCTTTTCTTTCTTACTTGCTTTCTTTTTCTTTTCTCTTTCTTTTTTGTTCCAGGTTTCTGCCATGTTGTTGAATGTTTAGTTTAAAAATGGTCCTGTTTTGCAGGAAGTATTTGCACAAGTGAGTTTTAAATTTTTACAGCCTTGCACTTTTTTTTGTAAAGGTAAATATTTCTGTTTTTCTTTTTATTTTTTTAGTGCCGCTGCTGTTATCAATAGCGGTAACAAATTGCGTTGATGTTCATGCCGGCACCTACAGACGCAAACATGATCACATCTCCTTTTTGCAATTGGTGATTATCTACCTGTCCTTTTCTTACCAGGTCGAACAGGGTAGGGACGGTAGCTACCGAACTATTACCCAGCCATTGAATGCTCATGGGCATGATGTCTTCCGGGTGTTCCTTCTGATCGTATAACTGGTAAAATCTTTTTATGATGCCTTCATCCATTTTTTCATTTGCCTGGTGAATAAAGATTTTCTTTAAACTATCGATTTCTACTCCTGCTTTATCAAGGCAGTCTTTCATACCTGCCGGCACATGTTTCATAGCGTACTCATACACTTTGCGGCCTTTCATTTTTATGTAATAGATGTTCTGGTCAATTGCTGTGTTATAGGAAGGCCCCATATTTATGTAATCTGATTCTTCTACGGAGTGCGTTTGTGCTGCCGTAGAAAGTATGCCGGCACCAGTAGGTTCCCCCTCTAAAAACTCAACTACGGTGGCACCAGCACCATCACTGAATATCATGCTGTCACGGTCGTAATCGTCAATTACCCTGGACAATGTTTCGGCACCAATAATCAAAGCTTTTTTGGCAATTCCGGCTTTAAAAAATGCATCAGCATGTATCACTCCCTGTATCCACCCCGGGCATCCAAAGAGAACATCGTAGGCTATACAATTCGGATTTTTGATACCAAGAATGTGCTTGATGCGGGAAGCCAGTGAAGGCACAGCATCGCTTTGTATGCTGTTGTAAATGACGTCGCCAAAATTGTGGGCCACAATCAATTGGTCAATAGTGTCCCTGTCGATGCCGCTATCAATAATAGCTTTTTCGGCAGCCATCGCTCCAATATCAGATGTTGTGAGTTCCGGATTGGCGTAGCGTCTCTCCTGGATGCCGGTGATTAGTTTAAATTTTTCAACTATTTCTGTAGCTACGGTTGGGAGCCGCTCTTTGTTTTCACCATAAAAATTATGGTCTTCAAAATCTTTATTAAAACGGATATTAGTAGGAATATATGATCCTGTACCTGTAATAACTGTTCGAAGCATACCTGAAATTATTGTTTTAGTAGGTTTGCTGCCTGCTTACGGGGTGCAGCAAAGCTGTTAAATATTTAAGTTTATAAATTGTGTAATTACAACACCAACTAGTCCTGCGTGGCAGCAACAACTGCCTCCGTTGCTAAGTCTTCCGCTTCTTCCATCACTTCCTCTTCGGCTTCATCTACTTCACTTACTTCTTCAGGTAGTGGGGCAGTATTGCGAATGGTAAGTAAAAATTGATTGTTCAAAGAAAATTCCAGAGATACAGCAGCCAACAAACGCTGGATATTTTCGTCTTCCTGCATTACCACAGAAAACTCCTTTGCGAAAGGACTGTGCTTCACCTCTGTGTTAATGCGGCCTTTGTTTAACTGCAAATGGGTAAAACTGTACTTGATCTTACGCCCCCCTGCAGCTCTTTCAAAATCCGTGTGATTAAGCGTTACAGTTTGAACTGCTGTAGCAGATCGCTTAACTAGAAGTGCAATAACCGGAAGATATTTTTTCCAAATTTGTGAAAACATATATCATTTAATTTACGGGTGTGAAAAATGTTCAGTACAAAACCCCAGGAGAGTTATGTACTGAACGATACCTGTATTCTTTATTTTTCGCTCAGGCGGGTAAATTCCGCACCATTGTAAATGCGGGCAAGGCTATTGTCTTTGGTTTTTTCCCATTCTTCCACTTTCATTTCAGAAACAATGCGCCAAAAGTTTTTAGATTTTAATTCTTCGTAATCTTTTGTTTGAATAAAGATGCCTTTAACGGTAGCTCGTTGTTTAAAATAGATGGTCACTTTCGCATTTTTTTGAGTTTTGCTTTTGATGAACTTATCTATGATATCATTTGTCATTTTAAAAAACTGTTTAATTAAGAAATATAGTATACCAGGTGAATGATTTTACCACCTATTGTTATTGTTGTTATTGTTACGTCCCTGGTCCTCCTTTGGCTTAGCCTCTACTACCTTTAAAGTACGGCCATCGGCAGTAGTGCCATCTAGTTCCTCAATAGCTCGTTGTGCCGCTACATCGTCGTTCATTTCCACAAATCCAAAACCACGGCTTTGCCTCGTCATCCTGTCAGTAATCACTTTGGCAGAAGCCACGTCGCCGTAAGTGCTGAACAATTGCTTCAGATCTTCGTCTTTAACGCTGAATCCTAAATTCGAAACATAAATATTCATATGGTAAATTATTATAAATGAAAAATCGGAGAAGAATGCTGGTGTAAAAGAAAATTACCGGGGCGGAAGAGTGATTGTTCGCTTACAAGAGATTTACCCTGCTTATTGGCGGCAAGGTACGTTTTTTTTGCCAGCTATTGCATATTTCTTTAAGATGCCAGCAGGTATAGCAGCAGTACAAGATTGTAATGCAGGATGCTGAAATTAATTTCTCTATTTCTATGCGGCCTTATCATTGTTTAATCAAGTATCAATAATTGTTACTTATTATCAAACAAAATTTAAACTAAGGCATGCCTGTAATTTTTAACCACTTGTATGGCAAAGAGGCTTTCGGCCACTGAGGAATAACCTACACAACATACATCATCAACGAGATAAGTAAACTGGCCCAGGCGTGTATGTTTAGGCGTTTGACTACTGGTATATTTTTTGAAACCCCGTAAGTGTAAAAATTTATTCATTTTAAAATATAGCGTTATGGGAATATTGAGCAATAAAAAAGTAGCGATAATAACTGAAAATGGGTTTGAAGAAGTAGAACTTACAGAACCTAAAAAAGCATTAGAAGATGCAGGAGCCACAGTACACATCGTATCTGCACAAAAAACTGTGAGGGCCTGGAAGGATGGTAACTGGTCTATAGAACTCACTACAGACCGAAGCCTGGAAGATACCCGGCCCGAAGAATTTGACGCCCTGTTGGTACCGGGCGGCGTTCTTAACCCAGACCTTATGCGCAGGAACCCTGCATATGTAAATTTTGCAAAAGCATTTTTAGAAGCCGGCAAACCCATCGGTGCTATTTGCCACGGGCCACAATTGTTGATTGAAACTGGCTTGCTAAAAGATAGAAAAATGACCTCTTTCCCAAGCGTCAAAACTGACTTGCAAAATGCGGGCGTACAATGGACCGATGCGGAAGTGGTAACTGACCGGGGCCTCGTAACCAGCCGTAAGCCAGCTGATATTCCGGCTTTCAATAAAAAAATTATAGAAGAATTTGCAGAGGGCATTCATCAACCTAAAAAATCTTTTGAAACCGCATCGTAATGCAGGCTAAAGAGGATGTCGCAAAAAGGCACGGCATTTCACACCAACACCACCAAGAATACAAAGTGGACAAAGAATTCGGAGATAATCAATCGTTGTTTCTTTAGCTCCTTTGTTTGTTGTGTGAAACTTTTTATTTTGAGCCAACCTCTTTTTTTTAAAGTGACCCGAACAAAAAGACTCACGCCTGCGAAGATGGCTCCCTCAAAAGGGAAGCATATTTTTACACGGTATTTATTTACAATTATTATAAAACAACGGTTATGAAAAAAGTTTGGTTGATAACAGGTTGCTCCACTGGTTTTGGAAGGGCGCTGGCACAGGAAGTTTTGGCAAAGGGTTACCATGCGGCGGTGAGTTCCAGAAATACAGATGACGTTAAAGATATTGTAGAAGCTTATCCAGATACTGCTCTGGCTGTACGCCTGGATGTAACGGTGCTTGCGGAAATTAAAGGAGCAGTAGAGGCAACGGTGGAGCATTTTGGACAAATAGATGTGCTGGTAAACAATGCCGGTATTGGTTATTTTGCGGCCATAGAAGAGAGTGAAGACGAGCAGGTACGCAGGATGTTTGAGATCAATGTATTTGGGTTGGCTAAAATGACACAGGCGGTTTTGCCGGTAATGCGCAAACAACGAAGTGGACATATTTTAAACATCTCCTCTATCGGTGGCCTGAGATCTTTTCCTGGGGTGGGTTTTTACAATGCTACCAAATATGCAGTGGATGGTTTTTCTGAAGCTTTAAGCAAAGAAACGGCACCACTCGGTATAAAAGTTACCATCATAGCACCCAGCGGATTTAGAACAGATTGGGCTGGGCGTTCTGCAAAGGACAGTGAAGTGAAAATAGATGATTACGAAACCACCGCAGGAAAAAATGCTGGTGACATACGGGACTATAGTGGCAACCAACCCGGCGACCCGGTGCGTGCTGCAAAAGCGATGATTGCTGTAACAGAGTCGCCCGAGCCCCCCTTGCGTTTGTTGTTGGGTGCCGCTGCGCTTAAAGGCGCCAGGGCAAAACTCGAAGAACTTAAAACAGATTTTGATGCCTGGGCCGAAACTACAGAAGGCGCAGATTTTCCCAAAGCATAAAGTCTTTAAAACCTGGAATGTTCCAGGTTTTTTTATGCAAATAGCCTCAACAGAATTTCAAAAATTTTCTCCGATGACGCTGGCGGCGGGTACCAGCCCCGCCAGCGGTTTTTTAAAAAGTTTTTTGTACACCTTTCATCCGGAGTAGACAACTGCAGCAAGCGTCGCCGGCCAAAGTATTCATCAGCTTTTATTTGGCTTAATAAAATTTATATTCGCTTCGTTATTTGTATCAGACATTTATTTGATCAGCTTCACCAATGATGAAATACATTTTAGTAATAGCTATATTTTTTTCCATGAACAGTTTTGCGCAGTTCAGGAAATTAGACACTTTGCCTCCATCAGCAGGAGGTTATCCCAAAAGCGTTTTAAAGATTGAGGCAGAAAATCATAAATGTGTAAAGCTCCCAAAAAAAAGTTTGTCTACGATTTTACAAAAGTATCCCTTCAATAAAACAGCACAAATTCAATTGGTTTCCTTCAAAGGCCCTAATCTGCCGGTTCAAAACGATACCGTTTGCTTTTCAAAGCTGAATGAAATTAAAACGCTGACGCTTTCAGAAATTGATAGTTTGACAAATATTATGTACAACATCGGCTTCGGTGGCACCATTTTATTGATTAAAGAAATGAGTTGCTACGACCCAAGAAACGCAATCCTGTTTGTTGACAGCTCCGGCAAAATTTTTGAATTTATTGAAATTTGTTTTGAGTGTCGGCAAACCGTTAGTAGTTCAGACGAAATTGACTTTGGTGAGGCTTGCAATGAAAAATTCAATTTGATAAAGAAGCAATTCCTGCAAGCAGGAATCAAATACGGTACACAAGAAAATGATTAGGTGCTGATTTGACAAGCTGGATCTAGTGTTTTGAAAGTAATGCCTATTTTACTTTGGCTCATTTGGGAGCTCCGTATCACCGCATGTCAGTCTGACGCAGCTTGGTATTTAGTCGTAAATTCATCATTATTAATTTAATTGACTTTTTTTGCCGGGCAGAATATTTTCAAACAGCACCGCAGCAAGTTACATTCGTTATGGATAAATCTTTAACACCCCATTTACGCACCGTGCAGGTAATGCGATACGTAACGCCTCTCAGGGAGGGCGGATCGCTGCCGGCTATTGCGGAAGCAGATGATGATTTTTTGTATGTTTTAAAATTCAGGGGAGCCGGCCAGGGCGCCAAAGCTTTGATTGCAGATTTGATAGGTGCCGAAATTGCAAGAGCCCTGAGCCTGAACGTACCCGAACTGGTATTCGCAAATTTAGACGAAGCATTTGGCCGCACCGAAGCTGATGAAGAAATACAAGACCTGTTGCGGGCCAGCGAGGGCCTTAACCTGGGCCTTCACTTTTTGAGCGGTGCCATCACCTACGATCCGGCGGTGAGTTTGGTAGAACCGGCACTGGCTTCTGCCATTGTGTGGCTCGATGCGTTTTTGATGAATGTAGACAGAACAGCCCGCAACACCAACATGCTCACCTGGAACAAAGAATTGTGGCTGATAGATCATGGAGCTTCTTTGTATTTTCACCATGCATGGGGCAACTGGGAGGCGCAGTCAAGAAAGCCATTCACACAAATAAAAGACCATGTGCTGCTACCGCAGGCAATTGATTTAGCAGCCCTTGACAACACCATGCAGCAATTACTTACACCAGAAAAAATAGATGCTATTACCGCACTGGTGCCGGATAGCTGGCTAATAAATGACGACAGCAACGAAACGCCTGCAGAGAAAAAAGCTGTGTACAGCAGTTTTTTACTGAGCAGGTTAAACCATTCCCAAATATTTGTAAACGAAGCCGTGCATGCAAGAGAATCACTTATTTGAATATGCCATCATACGGGTTGTGCCAAGGGTAGAACGTGAAGAGTTTCTGAACGTTGGGGTAGTGCTATATTGCCGCAAACCAGCTTTTTTAAAAATGTTGTTTACACTGGATGAGTCCCGCATATTGGCGCTGCATCCGCTGGCAGATATCGCAGAGATAAAATGTCACCTCCAGGCTTTTGAACAAATATGTTCCGGCAATTCTTCGGCCGGCCCCATTGCTGCTTTGGACAATCCTTCCCGCTTTAGATGGCTTACTGCAAAAAGAAGCACAGTGGTGCAATCCTCTGCTGTGCATCCGGGATTGTGCAAAGATCCTTCGTTTACCCTTAATCGTTTGCACGAGCAACTGGTTATTTTGTAACCCTCCGGCTGCCTTATTTTTTATGAAAGCCTTGCCCATGCTTACCCAGCACGATTTAAAAATATATAAATAAAATCTTTCAAAATGAAAATGTAATAAGGTTCACTGAAAAAGCAGAAATCATATAACGATAACAATCAGGTAACCTTAGCATAACTTTCTCGTCACTTCTATTTCACGTTATCTTAACAACTTTGCGGCAAAATTAAAACCGCCAATTTATGAGTAAGATGAAGACACTTTTTGTACTGCTGCTGATGTTTTTTTGCAGTACAGCAAGTTTTGCACAGGAGACCACTTCCGAATTACAGGGAGTAGTGACAGATGAAAATGGGAAGTCCTTAGCCGGAGCCTCTGTAACAGCACTGCACACACCAACAGGAACTTTATACAGTACCACATCCAGGAATGATGGTCGCTTTAACCTTCCTAACTTGAGAATAGGCGGACCTTACATTGTAAAGGTAACTTTTGTAGGGTTTAAGGAAAGTACGCAACAAGATATTCAGCTTACTTTAGGAACAGCCTACAAAACAGATTTTTTGTTGGCCAGTAATGCAGCTTCATTGACTGAAGTTATCATAAGTACACAGCGAAGCGACAAAATTTTCAGCAAAAGCCGGACGGGTTCTGCTGAAGTGATCAACCGCCAGCAGATTGACAGGCTTCCGACAACCAATAGAAGTATTGGTGACTTTACCCGTCTAACGCCTACGGCTAACGGATCAAGTTTTGGTGGCAGGAGCGGGGCTTATAATAACCTTACCGTCAACGGTGCAAGTTTCAACAACACTTTCGGACTGTCAGGAAGTTTGGGTGGGCAAACAGGTTCTCAGCCTATCAGTATTGATGCTTTGGAGCAGATACAAGTGAACGTTGCGCCTTATGATGTAACACTGGGAAGTTTTACCGGCGCCGGCATTAACTCGGTTACAAAAAGTGGTACCAATGAATTCAAGGGTGCTATTTACAATTATTCCAAAGGACCAAAAACAACAGGTCTTAAAGTGGGTACAACAAAACTGCCACGCCAGCAGTTTGATTTTTTCAATCGTGGTTTTAGCGTAGGTGGTCCCATCATCAAAAACAAATTGTTCTTTTTTGTAAGTGCAGAAACGCAGCAGGAAAGTTCTGCCGCAACGAGCCGGGTAGCCGCCCGCACCGGTCTTACCGGCGATAATGTTTCTCAGGCAGATGCCTTGGTGTTGGACACACTGCGTAATTTCTTAAAAGAAAAATTTAATTATGATGCAGGTGCCTACGAGAATTATCCTTTTGAAACAAACAGTGATAAGGTTACTGCCCGCATAGATTTTAATATTAATAAAAGAAACACTTTTAACCTTAATTATTATTACCTCAAATCTGATCGTAACGTCGCTCCAAGTAACAGTGGTGCTATTGCAAACAGCAGGCAGCCCAGTTTAACAGCAATGCCTTTCTTTGCATCTACCTATGTTATCAACAATGATTTCAATATCGTTATCGGAGAATTAAATACAAGATTTAGTAATAAAGTTTCTAATAAATTGCAGGTGGGCTATAATCGCCTGAGAGATTACAGAGCCAGCCCCGGAGGAGTTTTTCCCCTGGTTGATATTGGCAATGGTGCCGGTTCAACTTTTACTTCATTTGGGTATGAGCCTTTTTCTGCCTTTAATCAATTGAGTACAGATACCTGGCAGTTAAACGATATCGTTACTGTATTTAAAGGAAAGCACAACCTCACTTTTGGTACGCAAAACACTTTCAATAAATTTAAGAATGGATTTGCTCCTAATTATTATGGCGCTTACCAATTTCGTTCTTTGGCAGATTTTTACAATAGTGTAAAAAACAATGCACCTACTGCTAACCGTTATGAGATCCGGTTCTCGGCCAGGCCTTCAGGCGAATTTCCTTTTGCAGAAGTATCTGCCTACCAGTTAGGCTTTTTTGCCCAGGATAAATGGTCTATCACCAAAAACTTTACGCTTACTGCAGGTTTAAGAGCAGACATTCCTGTGTTTGATGATTTCACTTCTAACTTAAGTGCAGATTCTCTTACCTATCGTAATGGGATAAAAATCAAAACAGGTGAAGCTCCCAAAACTTCGGTGTTGTGGAGCCCAAGAGTTGGTTTTAACTGGGATGTAAAAGGTGATAAAAAAACACAGATCAGAGGTGGTGTTGGTGTTTTTGCAGGTGCTCCTCCTTTTGTATGGATCAGCAACCAGGCCAGCAACAACGGAAGAGACTTTGGGTCAGTAGCTTTAATATCTGGCACAGGAACGGGGCAGATCTCTCCTACCGATCCCCGCTTTATTTTTAATGCTAACGTAGATGAAAACAGACCGGCGAATGCCAAAGCAAATACAACCTACAACCTTGCAGTTACAGATAAGGATTTTAAATTTCCACAACTATTTCGTAGCAATCTTGCCATAGATCAAAAACTACCCTACGGTATCACTGCTACTTTAGAAGGAATTTATTCTAAAGACATCAATGCAGTGTATCACCAAAATATAAACTTACCTGTATTTGGTGCACCGCTTGCAGGACCTGACAGGCGCATTCGTTACAACAGTTCAAGAATTTACAGTGGAGCAGGTGGCGTAACGTCATCAAACCCAAATATTACAGATGCAATTTTGATGACCAATTCTTCTAAAGGATATACTTACAATCTTACGCTTCAACTGCAGCGCAACGTAAAAAATCTTTACACAATGCTTGCTTACAGTTATGGCGATAGTCGCTCTGTAAATGATGGTGGCTCTATTGCCCAATCTATCTGGAGAGACAGGCAGGTGAGCGGAGATCCTAACGCAGATGTAACTTCTTTTTCATCTTTTTACCAGCCGCATAGGGTTGTAGCAGCAGCGTTTTATCGCTTTGAGTATAAAAAATACTTTGCTACTTCTATAGGATTTACTTTTGAAGGAGCCAACGGCGGTACAGGAACCTACGCATATAGTGGCGATCTAAACAATGATGGTTTAAACACAAACGATCTTATTTATGTTCCCAAAGATGCAAGTGAAATTTTATTGGTTCCCGCTCCTAACGTGGCTACTGATACAAGAACACCTGCCATCATCTGGGCTCAATTAAATGCATACATCAACCAGGATCCCTACCTGAGCACAAGAAGAGGGCAGTATGCAGAAAGAAATGGTTTGTTGTTACCTTTTTACAGAAAACTTGATTTAAACTTTACACAAGATTTCTTTGTATCGGTTAAGGGTAAACGCAATACACTTCGTTTTACTGCAGATATCCTGAATTTTGGAAATCTGTTGAATGAGAATTGGGGGATATTTAAAATACCGAACAGAACAGCACTGTTAAACGTGGTAAGAATAGAAACAGCTGGTCCTAACCAAGGCACACCGGTGTATAGTTTTCCCTACCTGAATGCAGCCAACCAAATTCCACTTACATCTACTTTTCAAAACAGTACTGGCCAGGGTTCACGCTACCAAGTGCAGTTTGGTGTGAGATATATATTTAACTAACCTAATTTACCCTATAAAACAAAGAGGTCCCGTTTTTACGGGGCCTCTTTGTTTTATAGGGTACAATGTTGTCAGTAATGTTAGGTTAAGTGTGAATGGGCAATGCTCAATGGTCAATAGTTCTTCCTGTCTGCTTCACGCAGTCAGCCAGGCATAGACAATTCACCATTCGCAAATCGACCCGTCATGTTATCCTCTATAAATCACCAGGAAATATTTTTCTATATAAAATAAAAATATGTTTAGTTACAAAATGAACGCTCATGAATAATGATCAAATTTTTCAACTCTCCAGCACCCTGGCAATGCTTGCCTGGCTGTTTCTTATTATTTTGCCTAAATGGAAATGGACGGGCAGGATCGTTCTGGGTTTTATTATTACCCTCTTTTGCCTGGTTTATATTTTTGCCCTTAGCACATCATTTAATGCAAATGACTTTCAAAGTTTTGGCAGCCTGGCTGGTGTAATGCAACTTTTTAAAAGTGAAGGAGCGGTTTTGGCTGGCTGGATACATTACCTTGCCTTTGACCTGATGGTAGGATTGTTTATTTTGCATGAAGCTAAAAAGAACAACATCCGGCACTGGTTTGTAATACCCTGTTTACTTTTTACTTTTATGCTGGGGCCCGTTGGGTTGTTGTTATTTCTACTTATTCGGTTTATCAAAACCAAAAAATATTTTTTAAATTTTCCATAATTCAAAAGCAATGTTGCTATTTTTTAAAACATTACAGCAGCGAAACAGGCCGCTTTTTTATTTTGGGATGGCCTGTATTGTGTCTGCCCTGGTATGCCTGGGTTTGATGGTAGTAAGCACTACCCAGGTAATGGGCATCAATGCCTGGATCAAACCCTTTAAGTTTTTTCTTTCCAGTGCCATTTTTTCATTTACGATGGGATGGATAATGGTCTATCTAAATGAAGAAAATAAAGTGAAAGTCTACTCCATAGTGGTGATACTGATATTGGCTTTTGAAATTATTTATATTGCCTACCAGGCGGCTCTTGGCCAGTTATCTCATTTCAATATCTCCAGCGCCTTTTATAGAAAGATGTTTTCCCTGATGGGTATAGCCATTTCTATTCTTACACTTTGGACAGCTTATATCGGGTATTTGTTTTTTATCAAAACTTTTCCAGGCCTGCCAACAGCGTATGTATGGGGCATACGTTTGGGCATTTTGTTTTTTGTGGTGTTTGCTTTTGAGGGAGGCTTAATGGCACCAAGGTTATCTCACACGGTAGGTGCAGCCGATGGAGGAGCCGGCCTGCCACTCACCAACTGGAGTACAAAATACGGAGATCTGAGGATAGCTCATTTTATGGGTATGCATTCGCTGCAAGCACTCCCCTTGTTCTCTTACTACATTGCTAAGAATAACAAAACCACATTTATTGGAGCTGCTATCTATTTTATCCTTACCAGTTTATTATTTCTGCAGGCGCTTTCGGGAAAACCTTTTATTGCAATGTAGGCTGCTACTACATTCAGGATTGTAACCAATAATTTTCATTGGCAACACAATTAAAAAAAGCCCTGCGGTTGCCGGTAAGATGAAGAAATAAAAAGTCTATCGTAAGCACTTTGGTTTCTACTACTGCAAAATTATTTTTGGCAAAATATAAAAGCTCAGGATCATTTTCCAGGCGAAGTAATTCTTTTGGTTCTTCTAAATATTCGCCTGGTGCATCTGCAATACTGTAGGTAAGTTGACTACTTGTTTTTAGTTTTTGCCAGGCATCTTCTGCAATGGCATCCTCATGATGTATCCAGGCATCCGCAGTAATTCTTAACTGCAATTTCATAGGATCATCGTAAAATAACCAGCTCATCGCCGGGTCATTTTTTAATGCCGCTACTTTGGGAGAGCGAATATCCGTATGAAAAAAGAGTTTTTTTTCTACAGGATCCATATGGCGTAAAACAACCGTTCTCAACGCTGCCCTGCCATTTTGAATGTTGGCCACGGTTCCATAATGGAAGGCCGCTTTGTAATTTGTTGTAGCCTCCTGCAACAACTGCCAGGTGGCGTTTTCTATTGCTTTAAGATCATTCCCTAAAAAAATTTCCCGCATACGGCCTTTAATTTTTAATATTTTTCTCGGGAATTCGTAAAAGTGTTTCCAACAGGTATTTCCAGAATTTTTGTACAGAACTTACCTGCACTTTTTCATCAGGAGAATGAGCGCCATAAATGTTGGGGCCGAAGGAAATCATTTGAATGGCAGGATAGTTGGTGCCAAGGATACCACATTCCAATCCTGCATGCACCGCATTTACATGCGGCAGTTCCTTAAACATTTCGTGGTACAAATCACTCATGACTTTTATAATCGGTGACCCTGGTTTAGGTTCCCAGCCAGGATAATTACCGCCAAATTTGATAGTGCCATCAGTCAATTCAAAAGCGCTGCTAATGCTTTGTGCAAGGTCTGTTTTTTCTGTATCTACAGAGCTCCTTGTAAGGCATTGCACATTCCATTGACCCTCTCTCATGGTTACTTTAGCAATGTTGTTAGAGGTTTGAACCAGGCCATCAATATCAGGGCTCATGCGGTAAATGCCATTGGGACAGGCATACAGTGCTCTAAGAAAACTGTACTGAAATGCTGCGGGTAATACAGCGTTTGCAACTGCGCCCGATTCAAGTGACAGGGATAAGTTTGGATCTGTAAAACTGTATTCAGATTTTAATATCTGGGCAAGTTCTTCTACCAATTGTTTCACAACAGGCTCATTGTTTTTTTCAACAAGGATGGTTGCAACAGACTCCCTGGGTATGGCATTGCGCAGGCTTCCTCCATCAATACCTGCTATGCGCACGGCTGCATGCGTGCTCAGTTTAAGTAACACCCTGTTCATTAATTTATTGGCATTTGCCCTGCCTTTGTGAATATCTACACCAGAGTGCCCGCCCGTGAGGCCTTTCAACAAAATACGAAAAGCCCTGCCGTCCTCAAATTTTTCTGCTTCATAGGTTCCGCTGGCCGTCACGTCAATACCCCCGGCACATCCAATGGTTAATTCATTGTCTTCTTCCGTATCAAGATTGAGCAAAATACTACCCTCCAACAATCCGCCTTTTAAAGCCAGGGCCCCGGTCATGCCAGTTTCCTCATCTATGGTAAACAAGGCCTCTAAGGGTGGGTGAGCGATATCAGTGGAAGACAACAGGGTCATGATAGTGGCTACACCAATGCCATTGTCGGCACCCAGGGTGGTGCCTTCAGCTGTTACCCAATCCCCATTTACTGTCATGTTGATTCCCTGCTTGTCAAAATCGAAAACAGTATCTGCATTTTTTTGATGCACCATATCCAGGTGGCTCTGCAAAATGATGGTGAGCCTGTCTTCCATCCCAGCGCTGGCGGGCTTTTTTATGATTACGTTACCCACCTCGTCTACAAGGGTTGGCAATTGTAGGTTTTCGCCAAATGCTTTTATAAAGGCGATGACTCTCTCTTCTTTTTTTGAGGGGCGGGGAACCGCATTCAGGTCTGCAAAATTGCCCCACAGTTCCCTTGGTTCTAATTGTTTTATGGCGTCGCTCATGCTTATTTTTTTAGGCGATAAAATTAGTACAATATTCGCAATGCGTACTGCACGCATGTGCAGTAGGCGTCTCCTTTATAAAAAAAGCCGCAAGTATTGCGGCAAAATATGTGGCGAAAATAAAATCGTGTCAGCCCTTTCTAAAACTCAGCAAGGGTGTGTTCAGGGCTGTAGACATATCTTCTGTTTTACTGCCTTTTAAAAACAGCCGGTCCCAAAGGGTTCGTTCCCTGGTAAACATTACCAGGCATTGCGGCTTATGAGCCATGAGGTATTTTTTAACCTGCGATACCAGGCTTGTTTCAAGGGTTGCCGGCTCCACTTGCAGTTTAATTTTTTTATAAGGCATTTTTTCTACTATTGCCCTTGCAGCTTTTATTTTGGTGCCATCGGGGTCCAGGTGATAATCCATGTACAACACATTTATAGTAGACTTTGTTGCTTGCGCAAAGGGCATCAATTGTGTCAGCTCAAAGGAAAAACTTTGCAGGTCTGATGCAAAAACAATATCGTCTATAGCCTCGTAGCGTTGGTCTTCAGGAATGGCCAGCACCGGAATATCTGATTTTGCAATCATAACCGAAGTGTTGGAGCCAAAAAAGAATTTGGTAATGCCCGTGGCACCATGTGTTCCCATCACAATCAGGCTTACCTTGTTTTCTTTGGCTATCTCCAGGGTTTTTTCTACAAACATAGGATTGTAAGAAACTATACAGCGGGTGCTGTCTGGCACTTTCATCTCCAGGTATTTGTAAGATTTGTCTACCTGCTCCTGCAGTTTTTCCATTTTGTGTTCTTCATCTTCTTTCAGTAGCTGCGTCATTTGTTCTTCGGTAGTGGCTGCAGAAAGTGCATAGGCAGAAACGTGGGAACAATGAAAAACCAGGAGGTCGCTTTCCATCTGTTTACAAAGCATGATAGCATAGCGTAGAGCAGCCGTAGCATTTTTAGAGAAGTCTGTTGGAACCAATAGTGTCGACATGAAAAAAAGTTTAAAGATTATGAATGAATCGGAATTGACAGTAGTGGGATATCGGTATGATAACTCATTTTTTTGGTAAGGCTCCGGTTGAATATACTTTCTAGAAAATTTCTTTTATGTGTGATCATTACCAGCAGGCCGGTTTCATTTTTACTGATGTAGGTTTTAATGGCTTCCTCAAAGTGATGACCATAAACTGGCGAAGGAATAATAATAAGTTCGGGATGCTGTTTTTGCAGGTGCATACAAAAACTTTCAATATTTCTTCGATTCTCAAGATAGTCAACAGCATCCGCATTGTCTTCATTTGTAAAAACAGATACGTGTATAGGTGCTTTTAAAGGACCAGCCAGTTGTATTAAGGGCAGTAATACCTCCGGCGATTCTTGAAAATCATTGATAGCCAGTAAAATATTTTTGGGGGGTTGCCATTCATGCATGAGCGGCACCGCCAGCAAGGGCACCGGCAGATGACTAATTAATTTGGCCGTTATGCTACCAAATAGTTTTTCTCTTATGCCCGAGTTGCCAAGCGTACCCATAATAATCAGGTCTGCCTTGTTTTCCAGGGCTGCCTGTTGTATGGCATCAGTGATGAAGCCATTGTACAATTGCTTTTCTACTTTGCCCCGTGTTATTTCCTGGGTGGCCGTTACCAAAATGTCTAACTCCTGGTTGGCTCTCTCCATCACTTCTTTATCCAACGTTTCAGACAATATTACATTCTCGTTAATGGCTGCATGGGTAAGGTTCGTTACGTGCACGATAATGATAGCTGCACCAGATACTTTAGCAACTTCTGCAGCATAATTCAACGCTTTGTTGGCATTGAGCGAAAAATCTGTGGGAACTAATATGATTTGCATGATGGTTGTTTTATGCTTTAAAGATAAACAGTTATGCCAAAAATCGAATGACTGAAGCAGGTTTGTTTCTGGCCAAACATATAGTATGGGTATGATACTTATCAGTAGATGCTTTGATAACGGTCATGGTTACCCCCTTTATGCATCGGTAATTTTGCTTTCAAATTCAACCAAATAAAAAAGTTTTCAAATACAGCGCCTGTTGCCTGCTTTCATTGCGGCGAACCCTGCCTGGAAGCCATCCTGCAAAACGATCTGTCATTTTGCTGCACAGGTTGCCGGCAGGTATATTTGTTGCTAAACGAAAATGACCTATGCATTTACTACGATATAGACTCCTCTCCAGGCATCAAAGCAAAGGGAAAGTTTGTTAGCAACAGTTTCGCCTATCTCGATGATGATAGTGTGATTGATCAACTGCTGCAGTTCCGCAGTGCCGGGCAGATGAATGCTACTTTCAGCCTGCCACAGATGCACTGTTCTTCCTGCATCTACCTGTTGGAAAATCTCCATAGAATAAATGCTGGCATCACAAAATCCCAGGCTCACTTCGAACGTAAAGAAGTTTTTGTCAGTTTCAATCCAACCGTTATCTCCCTGCGAAAAATGGTGGAGTTGCTGGCATTTATTGGCTATGAGCCGGCCATTAGTTTAAACGATGCGGGACCTAAGCAGAAAAATAATTTTAACCATAGAAAGATTGCTGAGCTGGGCGTGGCAGGGTTTTGTTTCAGCAATATTATGATGCTCAGTTTCCCTGAATATTTTTCTGGCGGCGAAATTGAGCAGCAGGGATTAAAGGAAACATTTAGCTGGATCATTTTCGTGCTGTCGTTGCCTGTGTTGTTTTTCGGAGCCAGGTCCATCTTTGTGGCTGCAGGCAAAGGGCTCCGCCAGGGTATTGTAAACATAGATGCGCCCATAGCGCTCGCCATCATCATTACTTTTGCCCGCAGCTATTACGAAATTATTTCCGGCACGGGTAGTGGCTACCTGGATTCTGGAACAGGCATCATTTTTTTCATGCTTATCGGGCGCTGGTTTCAACACAAGACCTACGATGCACTTTCCTTTGACCGTCAATACAAATCTTATTTCCCGCTGGGTGTTACCGTGCTCCGGGATTGTAAGGAAGAAAATATTCCTGCTACCACTTTGCAAAACGGGGAGATCATTGTAATAAGAAATGAAGAGATGATACCTGCCGATGCCCGCATCATAGCTGGCGAGGCTTTTATAGATTATAGTTTTGTAAGTGGCGAGGATGCACCCGTTGCCAGGAAAACCGGCGACCTTGTTTTTGCCGGAGGCAAGCAAAAGGGTGGGGCCATACAATTAAAACTGGTTAAAGCGCCCTCGCAGAGCTACATTACCCAACTCTGGAACAACGATATCTTTTCAAAAACAAAAAACAAAGAGCAGTCTTTCATTCATCCATGGAGCAGGTACTTCACCGCCATCTTGCTCAGCATTGCTTTGTTGGCCGCCTGCTATTGGGCCTTTACAGATGCCTCTAAAATATTACCGGTTGTAACCGCTGTACTTATAGTGGCTTGCCCTTGCTCTTTGCTCCTGTCTGCCACTTTTACTTTTGGCAACATGCTGCGCATTTTTGGTAAAAATAAATTGTATTTAAAAAATGCTTCGGTCATAGAAGCGCTGGCCAAAGTGCAACACATAGTTTTTGACAAAACAGGTACCATCACACAAACAGGCCAGGCGCTGGTAAATTTTCGGGGCGATGCGTTGTCTGCCCAGGAGGAAACATGGGTGCGTTCTGCTGCCATGCAGTCTGCTCATACCCTCAGCACTTCCCTGGCTACTTACCTGCACAAAGACAACTTTACAACTGCGGCGCCGCTGCAACATTTTAAGGAAGTAGCGGGGCAAGGGCTCGTAGCTGATATAGAAGGTGCAAGGGTTACACTCGGTGCAGCAAGCTTTGCCAATGCAGCAGCTACCACTGCACCCAAAACCAGTAGCAGGGTGCATGTAAACATCAACGAAAACTACAAAGGGTTTTATGAAATAGGAAACCACTACCGGCAAGGCATACATGAACTTGCACGGCAGTTGCAGCAAGGGCCTTACCAACTGCATGTACTCTCTGGCGACAATGATGCAGAAAGGCAAAACCTCTTTAAGATTTTTGGCACACAAACTCCGCTGCGTTTTAAAGTATCCCCTGCAGATAAACTTTCTTACATAAAAGCGTTGCAGCAGCAAAAGGGCGGGGTACTCATGGCTGGCGATGGCCTCAACGATGCAGGTGCGCTGATGCAGGCAGATGTGGGCATTGCAGTGAGCGACGATGCTGCCCGTTTTTCTCCTGCCTGCGATGCCATTATGGATGGCGCTGCGCTGGGTAAACTGGCTGCTTTTATTTCTTATGCAAAAGCCGGGCGCCAAATTGTAATGGCCAGTTTTGCCTTATCTATACTCTATAACGTAGTGGGGCTGTCTTTCGCCGTGCAGGCAAAACTTTCTCCCCTGGTGGCGGCTATTCTCATGCCGGCAAGCAGCATCAGCATTGTGTTGTTGGTGAGCCTGCTCACTTCCGTGTTGGCAAAAAGGAAAAATTTATAACAACCTGATTACAATCATATTCCTCTTTGTTGTTTGTCACAGTTCTGTCTATGCGCTCCTTCTAATTTTGGGGCCACAAAAAACCATTCTACATGAGCGCATTATTTATTTTAATTGGCATTAGCCTGATGGTAGCAGCAAGTTTTTTGGCCGCCTTTATCTGGAGTGTAGGCAATGGTCAATATGATGATGATTATACGCCGTCTGTGCGGATGTTATTTGACAACGAACCCAAAGAAGCCGGTTCCGAAAAAAAAAGCTAACTCTCAAACATTAGAACAATATGCAGGTAGAAAAATTTTATTACGACAACAGGATAGTTAAAAACTTTGCCTACGCCACCATCTTGTGGGGCGTTGTAGGTATGCTCGTAGGTTTGTATGCAGCCTTACAGTTGGTGTTTCCGTCGCTAAATGTTACGCAGTACGGAACTTTTGGAAGATTGCGTCCGTTGCATACCAATGCAGTAATTTTTGCATTTGTGGGCAATGGTATTTTTATGGGCGTATATTATTCTTTGCAAAGATTGCTTAAGGCCAGGATGTACAGCGACCTTTTGAGCAAGATTCATTTTTGGGGCTGGCAGCTAATCATAGTTGCAGCCGCTATTACCTTGCCACTGGGCCTTACCAATGGTGCCGAATACGCCGAGTTAATATGGCCAATAGATATTGCCATTACGGTAATCTGGGTGGTTTTTGGTTGGAACATGTTTGCCACCATTATTAAAAGAAGAGAAAAGCATTTGTATGTAGCCATTTGGTTTTACATAGCCACGTTGGTTACGGTGGCGGTGCTGCACATTGTGCGTTCTATAGAATTGCCTTACAGCTGGCTGCATAGTTACACATGGTATGCCGGTGTGCAAGACGCCCTGGTGCAATGGTGGTACGGGCACAACGCCGTAGCGTTCTTTTTAACCACACCCTACCTCGGGTTGATGTATTATTTTTTGCCGAAGGCTGCCAACCGCCCGGTGTACTCCTATCGTTTATCTATCATTCACTTTTGGTCTCTTATATTTTTATACATCTGGGCAGGCCCGCATCATTTGTTGTATACAGCCCTACCAAACTGGGCACAGTCGCTGGGTATCGTATTTTCCATCATGCTTATATTTCCCAGTTGGGGCGGCATGATCAACGGGTTGCTCACGCTCAGGGGTGCCTGGGACAGGGTGAGAGATGATGTAGTTTTAAAATTTATGGTGGTGGCAGTTACCGCTTATGGTATGGCTACTTTCGAAGGCCCCATGCTCTCTCTAAAAAATGTAAGTGCCATTGCGCATTACACAGATTGGATAGTGGCGCACGTTCACGTGGGCGCCCTCGGCTGGAACGGTATGCTCACTTTTGGAGTTATTTACTGGCTTATTCCACGCATATTCAGTACGCCGCTTTACTCTAAAAAATTGGCGGCCAATCATTTTTGGCTGGGCACACTGGGTATTATTTTTTATGCTGTACCCCTGTACTGGGCTGGTTTTACACAAAGCAGTATGTGGAAAGAGTTTACAGAAAGCGGGCAGTTAAAATATGCCTTCCTGGAAACAGTTACTTACATGAAACCCTTTTACGCCATGCGTTCGCTGGGTGGCACTTTGTACCTGATAGGTGCCTGCCTGATGGTGTACAACGTTTATAAAACTGCCAAAGCAGGCAAACTTGTAGCAGACGAAGCAGCAGAAGCTGCACCAATGATAAAAGAAGAAGCCAGGCATAAGGGCGAGCACTGGCATCGTTGGATAGAGCGCAAGCCCATGCAAATGATGATACTGGCGCTGGTTGTAATACTAATTGGTGGTGCAATAGAAATTATTCCTACATTTTTAGTTCAATCAAATGTGCCTACCATTAGCAGTGTGAAACCCTACACACCACTGGAGTTGCAGGGAAGAGATATTTATGTAAGAGAAGGATGTTATACCTGTCACTCACAAATGATCAGGCCATTCCGCAGCGAAACAGAACGCTATGGTGAGTATTCCAAAGCCGGGGAATTTGTGTACGATCACCCGTTTCAATGGGGTAGTAAAAGAACCGGGCCAGACCTTGCACGGTCGGGAACAGGAAATCTTAAAAAATCTGATGGCTGGCATTTTCGCCACTTCAGGGAGCCATCCTCTATGAGCGAAGGTTCTATTATGCCGCCTTATGCATTTATGCTAACGCAGGAATTGGACACCAGCTCTACAGCTGCTAAAATTAATGCCATGCGCACCCTGGGGGTACCATACGCAGATGGTTTTGAATTGACGGCCAATGAGCACCTGTTGCAACAGGCCACAGGCATTGTGAACAATTTGAAAGCAGATAGCATCCGCATTTCGCCTACCAAAGAAGTAATTGCTTTGATAGCCTACATACAAAGGATGGGTACCGACATTTCTAAACAAAAAAATAATTAAGCTCATGTTTAAGTTCATACAACAATATGCTGAAAAGATAGAGAACATAGCTGTTTATCCTATGATCTCGCTGATGGTATTTTTTATCTTCTTCATAGTACTTCTTTTGCTGGTGATACGGATGGATAAGAAAGCGGTGCAGTTACTGTCTAACCTTCCTTTCAACAGCAACGAAGAATCTACCATTCAAACTATCTAAAAATATATTTATGCGACGTTTTCAAAAGTTGTTTTTCTTTTTTACAATGCTTGTGGCACCCGCATTGTTGTGGGCCCAGGCAGCAACGGCACCCGCTACCCCGGTAAAATCTACCGGTAACTTATTGGCTATACTCATGATCATTATTTCGCTGATACTGGCTTTCGTTATTTATGGAATGGGCCAGGTATTGGTTACACTCACAAGGCAGGTGATGGATAAAAGAAAGACCAATGGAACTTTATTGGCAAGTCTTTTTTTAGTTGGGTTTTCCCTGCTTGGGTTAAGCACATTTGCACAGGAAGCGGCCGCGGCGGAACCTGTAAAAGCCCTGCCCAATTATGGCGGGCTGGATGCTACAGGCTTTTGGGTACTGGTGAGTGTAGTGGCTATAGAAGTGATTGCGATATTGGTGTTGATGTTTTTTATTAACCGCATGCAGCAGGAACTGGTGCCCGCAAAAATTAAAAAGCCGTCTGTGGCACTGCAGACCTGGTGGGCAAACATCAACAACCGGTTTTTTACCAAAGCTGTGCCTGTAGAAAGAGAAGCAGATATATTGTTAGATCATGACTACGACGGAATTAGAGAGTTAGATAATTCGCTGCCGCCCTGGTGGAAGTACGGCTTTATCATCACCGTGCTTTTCTCCGTGGTTTACATGTTGCATTTTCATGTGCTGGGCTCGGGCAGTAATCCTACCCAGGAGTATGAGGCAGAGATGCTGAGTGCGGCTAAACAAAAGGAAGCTTACGAAGCCAGGAATAAAGACAAGGTTGATGAAAATAATATTGTGATGGGAGATGCTGTTGGTATTGCGGCAGGTAATGAAATTTTTCAAGCTGCGTGCTGGGCCTGTCATGGTAAATTAGGAGAAGGTGGCGCCGGGCCAAATCTTACAGATCAATATTGGTTGCACAAGGGATCGTTGAATGATATTTATCAGTCCATTAAATTGGGGTTTCCAGACAAGGGTATGCAGGCCTGGGAAAAACAATTCTCTCCCAAGCAGATTCAAAACATTGCTAGTTATATTATAACACTCCGTGGCACCGAGCCAGCCAATGGCAAAGCTCCACAGGGAGAAGTATGGACGTCGCCGACGGTTGCTGATTCTACGGTAACTATTATTGGCGACAGCGTTCAAAAGAAATAATCAGGATTAAGAATGGAAGAAAAAACTACCATAGAGCAAAAGGCTGAAACGTTCCGGGATTCGGTGGCCACCATCACAAAAGAAGGTAACCGTAATTTTATACATCCTAAAAAACCTAAGGGAAAGTTATACAACCTCCGCACCTGGTTCAGCATTTTTTACCTGGTGGTGTTTTTTACGCTTCCTTTTATAAAAGTACAGGGCGAGCCGCTGCTCATGCTCAACATCCTGGAAAGAAAGTTTATCATCTTTGGCCTCATCTTTTGGCCGCAGGATTTTTTTATTTTCGGCATTGCTATGCTGGCCTTCATTGTATTTGTCATTCTCTTTACGGTGGTATTCGGCAGGGTTTTTTGCGGATGGGCCTGCCCGCAAACCATTTTTATGGAAATGGTTTTTAGGAGGATAGAATATTGGATAGATGGTGATGCCAGTCAGCAAAAAATATTAAAAGCAGCTGCCTGGACCGGCCGCAAGATTCGTAAACGCCTCTTAAAGTTTGTACTGTTTTTTTCGCTGTCTTTTTTGATTGCTAATTTCTTCCTTGCCTACCTCATTGGCATGGACCAACTGTTGAGTTACATCACCCACCCGGCAGAAAATATGGGCACCCTTACTTCGCTCCTTATTTTTACCATCATATTCTTTTTTGTGTACTGGTGGTTTAGGGAGCAGGCCTGCATTGTGGTGTGCCCTTATGGCCGCTTGCAGGGAGTCTTGCTGGACAGAGATTCAATTGTGGTGGCGTATGATTATAAAAGAGGGGAACCCCGGGGGAAATTAAGCCGGGAAAACAATCCCAAAATAAAAGATGATCATGATTATAAGTGCACCAACTGCAAAGGAGGTGGTGGATGTAAAGATGTGGTAAAAAGGCTGGAAGCTATTCAACCGCTGGCCATTGCCACGCCTAAAGCAGGAGATTGTATTGACTGCTTTGCCTGTGTGCGGGTATGCCCTACCGGTATAGACATTAGGAATGGCACCCAACTGGAATGTGTAAACTGTACTGCTTGTATGGATGCCTGCGATGCCATCATGATCAGTGTGCAAAAACCAGTAGGCCTCATAAGGTATGCTTCGGAAAACAGCATCCGCAAAGGTTACGCATTAAAATTTACAAGGCGCATCAAAGCTTACACTGCGGTGCTATCGCTGCTGCTGGCTTTGCTGGTATTTTTGCTGGTGAGTCGCAGCGATTTGGATGCCACCCTGATGCGTACCGCCGGTATGACATACACAGCCATGCCCGATGGCCGGATTGCCAACTTGTATAACCTTAAGCTTGCCAATAAAACACACAAGGATATTCCCATCATCTTAAAGCTGGCGAATATGCCGGGCGAAATAACCCTCATCAACAATACCATCAAAGTAATTAAGAAGGAAGCCTATACCAACCTGCAGTTTTTTGTGAAACTAAAAAGGGAAGATGTGAAGGGCTGGAAAACACCGCTTGAAATTGACTTGTACAATAATAAAAAGAAAATAAAAACCATCAAGGCCAATTTTATCGGGCCGGAAGTGTATTAATAATTTAAACATAAGACTATGAACTGGGGCTATAAAATTATTTTGGTGTTTGCTGTTTTTGTATCGGGCATCTTATATATGGTGTACAGTTCTTTCAGCCACAACATAGACCTGGTGTCTACCAACTATTATGAAGAGGAATTAAAATATCAAGATGTGATAGATGCCATGGAGCGTGCCAATGGTCTTTCGGCAAAGCTCATTTGTGAAGTAAGGAACGATAGCTTGCACGTAAAGTTTCCGGCAGAAATGAAACAGCGCCAGGTAAAGGCAGCACTGTGGTTGTATTTTGTAGCAGATAAAAAGAAAGACCTCAAAACCACCATGGTTACCACAAGCGGGCAGATTGCCCTGCCGCTTTCAAGCTTCAACAAAGGGATGCACGATGTAAAAGTGAGCTGGGAGGCAGAAGGTGCCCAGTATTATTTTGAACAAAAACTTTTTATTCAATGACCGGCATTTTTGCCATAGCCCTTGCAATGGGCGCCGTGGGTAGCATGCATTGCATTGGGATGTGCGGCCCGATTGCCATGTCGCTTCCGGTAGTTTCAAATACTGCTTCCGGCAAATTTTTATATACGCTCTTATACAACCTTGGTCGCATTGTAACCTACGCTTGCCTGGGTGCTGTATTGGGTTTATTGGGTGCGTCCCTTGCACTGGCCGGTCTTCAGCAGGCGCTTAGCATTGTTGTGGGCATTCTTATTTTACTATTTGTCCTCTTCCCCCGCCATAGATGGGCACTTTTCAGTTCTGGTAAAATGCAGCAAGTGTTTGAAAAATTGAGGGGTAAATTGGGATCACTTTTTTTCCAGAAAAAATATAGTTCTGTTTTTTTTATTGGATTGCTCAATGGGTTGCTACCCTGCGGTCTTGTTTACATGGCTATTGCCGGAGCCATCTCTACAGCTTCTTTGGCAGGTAGCGTTCTTTTTATGGCGGCTTTTGGTTTGGGCACTTTGCCTATAATGTGGAGCGTGGCATTTTTTGGCAGCTTCATCAGCCTGCAAACAAGAACTGTTATAAAAAAAGCATATCCGTATTTAATGGTATTGATGGCCTGCCTCTTAATAGTGCGGGGCCTGGGCCTGGGTATCCCCTACATTAGCCCGCAAATGCATATAGAAGCGGGTGCGGCTAATGCTGCCGTAGAGTGCCATTAGGTAATGACAAAGGCAGCAAATGCGTTGTTGTTGCGAGCCCTTAGGGTGTCTGATTTTCGTTCCGGAAGCTGAATACTCTTTTTGATTGAACATCATTAAAATGACTAACAGCTTCCAACAGACAGCCATTAACGTTGGCTGCCAAAATCCCCAGGATTTCTTTTAACTCATCAAAATAAGTTGGTTTGGTAAAGAAGCACAAAGCCCCCATATCTAAAGCATGACGGGCTTCTTTTTGATGGGCTGAGGTGGAGTAGATGATAACCGGTATGTGCTGGAATGCTTCGTTGGCTTTCAACTTTTTCAGGCATTCCCATCCGTTCATGCCGGGCATGTTAATGTCCAGCAATATGAGTTGTGGCTTCTTTAAGGTTTCATTTTGTAATATCTCAAACAGTTTTTTGCCATCAATAGCACAATAACAAATGATGGATGAATCAATTTCTTCAAGTGCTTCGCAAAAAAGCTCGGTATCATCAAGATCATCATCTGCCAGTAAAAAAATTTTTTCCATAAAATCTGTTTAAATGATTTCATTATTTTCTTCCAGGAACTTCAGAGGTAAAATAATTTCAAATGTTGCTCCTTCGTTTTCCTCGCCTTTCGCAGAAATAGCTCCGCCATGTCGCTCCACAATTTTCTTAGTAAGTGCCAGCCCTAATCCCGTTCCTTCATAAAGATCTTTTGAATTAAGGCGAGAAAATGTTTTAAATATTTTTTCTGCATGCAACAAGTCAAATCCAATGCCATTATCTTTTACTATTATGCCAACATAATTTTCTTCGTTGCCTGCCAGGCCACAATATATTAAATCCTTGGCGGTTACCCTTTTTGTGGCAATATTTATTGTGGCAGGGATGTCTTTTTTAGAAAACTTAAGGGCATTATTGATCAAATTATAAAATAATTGATAGATTAAAACAGATGAACCCTCCATGGCAGGTAGATCTTGGTAGTGGATAGTTGCTTTTTTTTGAGCTATTAAGAGTTCCAGGTCTTCTTCCACATGGCGGATAGTTTCATCCAAATGTATCCTTTCATACGCCAATACTTCACCGTCTAAAGAAGCGTATATGAGTACGCCATCTATCATAGTAGATAGCCTCGTAGCTGCGCTCTCCATTTTTGCCACATAGGCTTTGGCCTTTTCGGGTAAACCTGAACCAAACTCCTGGGTGAGGCGGCTACCAAATGTTCTGATCTTTCGTACTGGCTCTTTAAGGTCATGTGAGGCTACGTGAGCAAATTGCTGCAGATCTTCATTGGAACGTTGCAATGCTTTTGTACGTTCGGCCACCAGCTTTTCCAGGTTTTCGGTAATTGTTTTCTGATCGTGAATATCTGTACAAGTGCCAAACCATTTTGTGATGGTGCCACTACCATCACGTATAGGCACCGCTTTGCCTAAAAACCACCTGTAGATTCCGGTTGTGCGTTCTTTAAAACGGTACTCTATATGGTAGGGGTTTCCTGTTTTTACGGAGGCGTACCAGGTATCAATACAAAATTCTACATCATCAGGATGAAGAATAGGTGTCCAGCTTTGATCTCCGTAACCTTCTTCAAAGCCTGTGTAGTCGTACCAGCGTTTGTTGTAATAATCAAGAGAGCCATCGGGTTTCGACGTCCAGATAATTTGCGGCACAAGGTCGGCCAGTTGGCGAAAGTTCTCTTCACTCTGGCGAATAGCTTGTTCCGAAGTTTTTTGCAAAGTAATATCTGTAGTGGTTATTAATACCATTGTTACCTTTCCCTCGGCAGTAAGCAGCGGTGCTCCCTGTACGTAATACCAGTTCCGCTCTTTTGTAACCCTGTTAATTTGTATTAGCACTGCCTGCGAAGCCAGGCCAGTGGCAAGGCTTATAAAGGCCGGCGAATGCTGGGCTGAGAAATAATTGCCGTTCTCATCAAAACGTTCAAAGAGATCATCTGCTATTTTAAGCAGGGATGGTAAATCTTTGATGGCCAGAAGATCTTCCGGTACAAAGTCCCCATACACGGAGGCGCCTCTTTGATTCACATAAATCATTTCGCCTTTTTCATTAATGAGGTAAACGCCTGCGGGTATATTTTTAAATGTAAGCTCTAGTTGTTCTTTTGTATTTATAAAATCCTGTTCAATTTTCTTTCTTTCGGTGATGTCTTTAAAAGTCCAGCTCCATGCATAGTAGGTGCCATCGTTTCCAATAACAGGGTAGCCATATCGCTCTACAATTTTACCATCTTTATACTCCAGTTCATCAAGGGTTGTCTCTGTTGGGTTGTCGTAGAGATATTTTACCTTGTCGATAAATTGTTGCGGGTAAACCAGTTGAGACATAGCAAAAGATAGTGCTGCTTCATCATCTTTTGCATCTACAATATCTTGCGGCATGTTCCAAATTTCAATAAATCGTTGGTTGTAAGAGATGATTTTGCCCTTTGCATCTACCAGCAAAATTCCATCTACACTTGCATTGTTATGGGCCTCTAATAAAGCTGTGCGATAAGCTAATTTTTGTTCGGCTAATTTTTGCTCATGTACATCTACGCCAACACCCACGTAGCCGTTAAAATCTCCGTTGGCTAAATAGCGGGGGTTGCTTTTTACCATGTGCCATCTGTATTGGCCATCAAACCGCTTAACTCTAATGGCAGGTAAAAAATATGGCTGATGCTTTTCAAATGCCGGTACGTACACATCCATTACACCCTCCACATCATCAGCATGAATGATTCCATTCCAGGCTGTGCCAAGTGCTTCTGCAGCAGTTTGGCCTGTGTAATCGAGCCAGGTTTTATTCCAGTAGCTAATGGGAGCCAGGCGGTCGGGATCAACGATGAAAACAAACATAGGGCTTTCATCAGCAAGGTTGCGGAAGCGTTGTTCACTTTCTATCAATGCATCCTGGCTTTTTTTCTCTTCCGTAATGTCACGTTGTACACAAACAAACCTTGTTTTATCATCTATAGAAACTGAAGTTATATAAGAAAAAGTATAAAACTCCGTACCATCTTTTTTACGGTTGTGCCATTGGCCGCTCCAAAATCCTTTGCTTTTCAATTGTTCAATTACGCCTGCACCAATCCTTTCATTTTCTTCTGGTGGATAGGCATTTTGAACGGTAACATTCCTGCCAATTAATTCACCAGCAGCATAGCCAAACATTTTATCTTCTGCAGGATTGGTTAATACAATTAGCCCGTCTTCATCTGATACCGAAACGCCTTCGTCCATACGCTGAAGCACTAATGATTGTACCTGCAGAGAAGCAAGGGATTCTTTTTGTTTTGTGATTTCCTGCGTAACACCTGTAAACCGCACTGGCCTTCCATCAACATCAAAATTTACTTTTCCTTTAGACTTTATCCATCTTAATTTACCATCAGTTATTCCAACAGTGCGGTATTCATTTTCATACAGTCCCCCACTATTTGGTTCCATTGCTTGTTTAATGGCGTCGTCAGATCTTTCCCTGTCATCGGGGTGTAAACCTTTAAGAAAAGTACTATAATCAACTTCTGCTTCCGGCGGCAGACCAAAAAATTCTTTTGTTTTTTCCGACCAGGACAATGCACCTGTTTGCGGGTAAAAATCATAAGTGCCTAAACCACCCCCTTCAATTGCAATGCGTAATTTATGTTCGCTTTCTTCTATTTTTTTGCTGGCAATTACCTGTTCTGTTATTTCGGTAGCCACAGCTACAATGCCTGATATTTTTCCATCGGCATCGTGTAATGGCTCATAAACAAAGTTCAAAAATGCCCTTTCAAGCTTTCCTTTCCTGATAAGGTCAACAGACATTTCGTTTGCAATAAATGGTACGCCTGTATTATAGACATTGTTCAGCAAATCTTCAAATCCTTGCCCTGCAGCATCGGGCATGGCTTCAAATACGGGCTTGTTCATCATTTGCTCCGAAGTTTTGCCCCAGAGCTCCAGTACTCTTTCGTTGGCAACTTCTACAATATAAGTTGGGCCACGCAACACACACATTGCCACCGGAGCCTGTGTAATGATATTCTGTAATTGTTGTTGAATTTGTTTTCTTGCGTTACTGGTCTTTAACTGGGAAGACACTCTTGCTACTAATTCCTTTGCTGAAAATGGTTTTACCAAATAATCATCAGCCCCGGTTTCATAGCCTTCAATTTTGGCTTCTTCCCCTGCCCGGGCAGAAAGTAAAATGACTGGAATATTTTGTGTTTCAACATTTTCTTTTACGGCTTCCAATAATTGAATGCCGTCCATAACAGGCATCATGATATCGCTTAAAATTAACTGCGGAGCATGATTCTTTATTTGATCTAAAGCTTCCATCCCATTGTTAGCGGTAACAACATGATATTGCTTTTGTAAAAGATTTCTTATGTAAGCCCTCATGTCGGCATTGTCATCTACCACTAAAACGGTG